>NZ_QNRG01000005.1:0-136472 GCF_003315015.1 Micrococcus sp. KT16
GCTGTTCGTCATGATCTGACCAGTCTCCCTGCCCGCGACCGCGGGCAACAGGACGACTCTCATAACGACTGGACCTACGAAACGGGGTCAGCCCACCGATCCAGGCGAAGAGGCCCTTTGAGAAGCGGTTGGTCTCGCTCATCTGGAGGAGCGCGTCCACCGCCCGGCGAGACAGGGCTCGGAAGTCTCCCACTCCGTCTCCGAGCTCGACGTCCACGAGGTGCTGGACCATGCGGTAGTACAGCTGGGAGAGGCGCTTTCGGAGCCAGCTCTCCCCATCTCGGGTGCGCCGGGCGATCACCTGGTCGGCCTGCTGGGTGCGCATGGATGTGATCATGCGGGGCACCAACGATGGAGGGTGCTGGAGGTCGGCGTCCATGATGACGACGGCATCACCGCGGGCCGCCTGGAGGCCGGCGAACATGGCCGCCTCTTTGCCGAAGTTGCGCGAGAGATTGATTCCGACGACACGGCTGTCCATGGCCGATGCATGCTGGATCTCGGCCCAGGTGTCGTCGGGGGATCCGTCGTTGACCAGGATCAGCTCGTACTCCCAGTCCTCCGCGGCACACGCCTCAGCGACGGCGTTCACCAGAGCGGCCACATTCTCCTGTTCCCGGTAACAGGGGCTGACGATAGAGACGAAGCTGGGCATGGTCCTCCTTCGGCGTCGCCTGAGAGTATCACCGCACCGCCGCGAGCCACGCTGGGAACTCTGACGCGGCTTGAGTCGCCCCGAGTCTGCGAGAGGTCTTGATCCATCGGAAGGATTCAGAGCATTCCAGCACCACGCAAGTACTCCGACGAGCTACGCGATCGCACCACGAGAACGACCCTCGACGCCCGCCAAGACCCCGCAAGCAAGGCCGAACTGACCGCCGAGTCGTAGAATAGCTCGCCATCAATCCTGAAACCATGCGGAACCGGGATCATCAACGTGAAGTGGACGAAGCGCGCCGCCCCGGCGTCACGGCCGGCGAAGCGGCACGAATAACCCAGCCGCTGAAGGAGGAGCGTGGAGTGCGGCGGACGAACGGGATCCCACACTCGGCCGCGGCGGCGCTCGCGGCGAAGCGCGACCGCCCGTAGCGTTGATTGCGGACCATCTCGACGAAGACGAACACGACTTCGGTCTCGAGCGGATTTGCACCACGCTGCCCGCAGCGGCCACGCAGTTCCCACTGATGACGTACTACTCCGGTCAGTGGGCCCACCCTTCACAACAAGCACCCGGGGCCACGAGCCCGTGGAGGACGAGGAGGGTCACGAGCCGATCGGGGCAGAGGCTATCTGCGCAACCCACCCCACATAACTCGTGAACCGATGGACGGCGCGGATGTCCGTCCGCGTCTTGACGTCTGACGTGGCGAGTCTATGCAATTCGTCGACGTCTATGTCCGCCGCGAGGATGGAGAGGTCCAGGGTGTCCAGACTCCTCTTGAGCATTGCCTGAGTCTGTTCAAGGGTGACCACCTGCCAATAGGGCAGATGCAGGTTGTTTGCTCGGCTCACCGCGGCCTGGCGTTGCGCGGCGGACGGCGGGGACATGTCGATGCCCCTCCAGAGTTCGTCGGCCCCGGGCACCCGTGGTGCATGAGTCGCCCGAAGCAGGTCGAGGGTCTCGAGCTCGGGCCTGCGCCATCTGGGTAGATCACGGAGTGGCGGGACGGGTCGACGTTGTGCCAGCCCTTCCCCGAACCGGGAATAGGTTTCGAAGGGGATCTCCAAGAGGCGCGGGGCGAGGGCGGCTATGAGATCGAATCCTACGATGTTGTCAAGACGCATCGACCGGGGGACGACGTCAACCATCACGGCGCCCGCCACGGAGTACAGGGGGTCGAATCGGGGAGTGGTGCGGGAGATGGCTAGGGCGTTGGAGCCGAAGTGGAACCGCGCTCTCGTGTCGAGCCACAGGCGGTCGGGAATGGAGGCCTCTTCTCGGCTGGCCGCCGCCGCCGATTTCCACACGATCCCGAATTGGCGCGCGACTCGGGAGAGGGCCGAGGGTTTCACCCAGGCGGTCGCCTCGTTGAAGCGCGGCACCGCGCCGACCAGAACGTCGATGCCGCGTGCATCAGCGCTCAAAGCCTGACGGGTGGGGGCCGGCCGATACATCTCACCCCATCCGCCCCCCACGGCCACGGCGTTCTGCGGGATCTCTGCCCCGGTTGGCGCGGCTTCGCTCAGGCCGGCGGAGGCGACCATGGCCGCCAACTGGCGCTCAGCCTGGGTCCTGAACGGCGGGATGACGTTGGCGTCTGTGGAGACGCGTCGCAGGCCCAGCAGCTGTGTGATGCCGTCTGCAACGACTCGGTCCGCGGTGCCCTCTGGCCCAGAGCAGAAGAACTGCAAGCGTTCCGTGACCCCTGCCCTGATACTCGCCGCCAGCACGAGCCGGGAGTCGAATCCGCCAGTGAGGTGGGCCACGATCGGGGTGTCGGGGGTGCTGGCCAGAGCCGCCAGATTGGCCCTCAGCTCTTGCACCGCCCGCTCGAGGAGCTCGTCATAGCCCAGCGACTGGAGGCCCTCAAAGACGGGGTACTCACGAATGCTCACCCCTCGCGAGTCCATCACGGCGAAGGTCCTCGGGGGGAGCGGGAGAGTGTGCGCGAAGGGACTGACAGCCTGGCCCCCGAGCCCGGTGAGGAGCCGTTGCACCTGGTGGTCCTGGTCCGGCGTGACTGTTCCCCCGCGATAGCGCACATCGCGCGCGAGACTGGTGAGGTCAGAACTCATTGTGGTTCCCGACGTGTCGTCGTGTCGATAGACCACCCCGCCACCCAGTGGATCGGGGAGGACCGCGAGTTCACCCGTGTCTGGCCGTGCGGCATAGAGGACGCTTGGCGTCCTGCACTCTCCGCCCCACCATGCGGCGAGCTGCTGCATCGTCCACTCGGCGACCCCCGCGGGGAGCGCCGATTTGAGTCCATCGTTGTCCAAGACCACCTGCTCGCCGACCATGGCGACGCCGTCGAGCCACAGCGCGAGGCTGCCCACCCGACACGTTGTGGCGGGGACGACCAGCCGAGGAGCGCCGCCCGCGCTTTCGCTAGTGGAGGGCGCGTACGCAACAGGTGCCGTGAGTTGGTCGGAGACATGGACCAGGGGCGGCGCGGCGGGGGCTTCGAGCATGAAGCCCACGATACTGGCCCCATCGAAACCTAGGCGCGAGGTTCCGGGGACGCCGACGCGTGCGGCGGTGAGCATGTGTGCCGACGTTCGGTCTAGACCGTCACCCGACGACAGTGAACTCCGGCAGACGCTCCCCGACGCCCAGCAGTTCCGCGATCGCGGCGACCGTGCGTTCGGCGGCTCGGCCGTCACCGTACGGGTTGACGGCGTTCGCCATCTCCTCGTAGGCGGCCGGGTCCGTCAGGAGGCGCGAGGTCTCCGTGAAGATGCGCTCCTCATCAGTGCCGATCAGGCGGACGGTGCCGGCGGTCACGGCTTCCGGCCGCTCGGTGTTGTCCCGCATGACCAGCACGGGTTTCCCGAGCGAGGGGGCCTCCTCCTGGACCCCACCCGAGTCGGTGAGGACGACATCGGCCAGATCCATCATCCGCGTGAACTCGCCGTAGGCGAGGGGCTCGGTCACGACCACGTTCTCCAGGCCCTCCAAGGCGGGCAGAACGGCCTCGCGCACCACGGGATTGCGATGGGCAGGCAGGACGACGGTCAACGTCGGATGCTGGGCGGCGATCCGGGCCAGCGCACGGCCGACGCCACGCATGGCGTCCCCTTGGTTCTCGCGACGATGGGTCGTGACCAGGAGGACGCGGGAGTCCTCGTCGGCGCCGCGGCGCTCGGCCAGGGCCAACAGCTGGGGATCGGAGAAGGGGATGCGCTTCTCCACCGTGCTGAGCAGCGCGTCGATGACCGTGTTGCCAGTGATGGTGATCGTGTCGAGGGGGACCGACTCGCGCTCGAGGTTGGCCCTGGAGATCGACGTCGGGGCGAGGTGGAGGGAGGCGATCTGCGAGGTGATCTTCCGGTTGGCCTCCTCCGGGAAGGGCGAAAACAAGTCGCCGGAGCGCAGGCCAGCCTCGGCGTGCACGACGGGGATGCCGAGGTAGAACGCGGCGATCGCGCCGGCGGTGGAGGTCGTCGTGTCGCCCTGCACGACCACAGCGTCCGGCTTCTCCCGCTGCAGCAGTTCGTCGAGGCCCTCGACGGTGCGGGCGAGGATGCCGTTCAGGGTCTGCTTCGGGCGCATGATGTTGAGGTCGGCGTCAGGGACGATGTCGAAGATCTCGTTGACCTGGTCCATCATCTCGCGGTGCTGACCGGTGACCGTGACGAAGCAGGAGAACCGGTCATCGGCCTTGAGGACGTTGACGATGGGCGCCACCTTGATGGCCTCAGGGCGGGTGCCGTAGATCGGCATAATCTTCAACGTCATGGTGCTCCTCCAGATGGGACGGGGTCCATCGGTCGACCCGTTCGCCCCGAGCCTATCCAGTTCCCAGCCGGATCAGCCGCTGCCGCTTCGTATACTGTGTCGAGCGATTCCTTGAGACGGCGTTCTGGTGCGGCATGCCCCAGAGGCCCGGCCAGGGATGGAAGGGAAGGACACCACCGTGCCGAACGACCATGCCGTGGAGTCGGTCCAAGAACTGCACGTCGATACGACGGGCATGCGGCGCGTGGGCCAGCGGCCGGGGCCCGGTGACTACATCGCCCGGCTCTGGCACCTCCGGCACTACATGCGCTACGAGGCGGCGGCAGTCGTTCAGGCCCAGAACCGTGGCCATCGCCTCGGGAACATCTGGCTCATCCTCACGCCGCTCTTGAACGGCGCGACGTACTTCCTGATCTTTGGTGTGCTGCTCCAGACCTCGCGAGGTGTCGAGAACTTCATCGGCTTTCTCACGGTGGGCGTGTTCATGTTCACCTTCACCTCGCGAGCGGTGGCGGCCATCTCCCGCTCGCTCACCGCCAAAAACAACGTGGCAGACGCCTTCCATCTTCCCCATGCCGTCCTGCCCCTGAGCGTTGTGATCCGTGAGAGTCTGACCTACTTCTTCACGCTGATGGCGATGATGGCGGCGATCCTCGTGATCCCGCCGCACGCGGCTGTCACCTGGCGATGGCTGCTCTTCCCCGCCGTCGTCCTGCTGCAGGTGCTCCTCGTGGCAGGGCTCGGTCTCCTGTTGGCCCGTGTGGTGTCCCGGGTGCGGGACGTCGGCCAGCTGGTCGGGTTCGCGCTGCGCGTGTGGATGTACGGCTCGGGCGTGTTCTACGCCTTCGACCGGTTCGTCTCGCACCCTCAGGTGTTGCAGATCCTGGAGCTGAATCCCATGTATCAGGTGCTCGACATCAGCAGAGACCTCCTCCTGTACGGGGTCACGCCCAGCTGGAGCGCCTGGGCCGTCCTGGCCTCGTGGTCGGTCGGGCTGGCAGTCGTTGGATTCGTCGTCTTCTGGCAGGGAGAAGAGCAGTACGGGCGGAACCTGAACCGATGACGCAGACCGTGAATCAATACGCACTCATCGTGGACCGGGTGTCCATGACCTATCACGTCCCCTCTTCGTCGGAGGCGGACCTGAAGGCTCTTCCGCTTCCACGGCGCTGGGCCTCACGGGTCCTCCGGCGACCTCCCAGAGTGCCGGTCGAGGCGCTCCAAGAGATCTCTCTGGTGCTCGAGCGCGGACGCACCCTCGGGCTCGTCGGGCGGAACGGCTCCGGTAAGTCAACGCTCTCCCAGATCATCTCCGGCAAGCTCGCCCCGAGCACGGGCCGTGTCCTGACTCACGAAGCACCCATGATGCTGGGCGTCAACGCCGCCCTCGTGCCGGCGATGTCCGGGCGGCAGAACGTGGTCCTCGGGTGCCTTGCGCTGGGCATGGGCAAGGCGCAGGTCGACGCTGCACTTCCCCGGATCGTGGACATGGCGGGCCTAGGGGAGGCGATCGACCGACCCATTGAGACCTACTCCTCAGGGATGAGCGCGCGCCTGCGGTTTGCGATCGCCACCAGCAGGGATCCCGAGGTGCTGGTCATCGACGAGGCCCTGAATGTCGGGGACTCCCAATTCCGAGCCAAGGCCAAGGAGCGGATGCAGGAGCTCAAGACCAATGCCGGAGCGGTGGTCCTCGTCAGCCACGACAACCGGACCATCCTCGACTCGTCAAATAGGGTGCTCTGGTTGGACAACGGTTGCCCCGTGATGGACGGCGATCCCCAGCGCATCATGGACCGCTACGAGGAGTTCAATGCGCTGCTCGCTCAACAGCGCATCGATGACGCCGAAGCTTTCGTGGAACGCATGCGGGGTGCATATCGGCCGCGTCGCATTGTGGAGGTAGGCGAGGATTAGGTCAGTGGGTGACTCACGCGATCATTTCGCCGCAGCGGCACCATGATTTCAGACATACCCTCCTGGACGGGGAGTCACGTCCGGCGGGATGATCGTGGGCAGCGAGCCCGTGCGCGGTCCGCCCGGGGCGACCGGCACGTTGGTCTCGGGGGCGCGGGTCCAGGCCAGCGCACCGAGCAGGATCACACCGCCGGTGAGCACGAACGCCCAGCCGTAGCCGGCGTGGTCCACCACGAGGCCGGCCAGCAGCGGACCGGCGATCGCACCGAGGTCCGCGGACATCTGCGCCGCGGACATCACCGGCCCGGCCTTGCGGCCCTGGCCCACCATGTCCGCGATGGCGGCCTGCTGCGGGGCGTTGAGCACGCCGGTGCCGGCTCCGGAGAGCAGGCACGCGACCAGGAACAGCAGGGGCGACTGCATCCACCCGATCACGCCGGTGGTGGCGGCCATGGTGAGCAGGCCGGTGAGGATCAGCGGCTTGCGGCCGTGCACGTCGGAGAGTCGCGAGGAGAAGGTCACGGCGACCACGTTGCCCAGCGCGAACACGGAGAGGGCGAGTCCGGCCATGAAGGCCCCGTCCACCGGCCACCCCAGCAGCGCCGTGCCCGCGAACGCGGTGCCGGCGAACAGCGGCATCACCGAGTTGCGCACGCCGAACGTGGCCCAGCCGTTCGCGAAGAACGAGGCGAGCGCCGCGCGGTAGGACGGCAGGCCGAACGCCTCCTTCAGGGGCATCGTCGGGCGGGGATCGCCGGTGCCGCGGTCCGCGCGCCGCGTGTCCCGCAGCAGGACGAACACCATCCCCGCGGCGATCACCAGCGACGTGCCGTAGATCAGGAACGGCGCACGGAAGCCGAAGACCGCCAGGGCGGAGCCCACAATCGGCCCCACGATGTTGCCGATGAGGAAGGCGGAGGCGTACGCACCGGAGACGCGTCCGCGCATCGTCGGCGGTGACTTCGCCGCCAGGAACGCCATGGCGGACACCGTGAACAGCGTGGATCCGACGCCGCCGAGGGCGCGGAAGAGCAGCAGCTGCTCGAACGTCTGCGCGAAGGCGATCAGGAACATGGACGCGGCCACGATCAGCACGCCCGTCATGTACACAGGCGTCTCGCCGAGCCGGTTCGTCAGCCTGCCGGAGACCGGGGCGAACAGGAGACGGGTCAGCCCGAACGCGGACACGACGGCGGCCACCCCGACGGCGGACGCGTCGAACGTCGCCGCGTACTGCGGCAACAGCGGGGCGATGATGCCGAAGCCGATCGCGATGACGAACGCGGCGGCGACGAGGACCTTGATCTCACGGGGCAGGGGGACCCGCGAGGAGCGGGCGGACGACGACGGCATGACCGCCATCCTCGCACGACGCCGGGTGTGCAGCCCGGGGCGGGCGACGGCCCGTGTGACAGACTGGGCCCGTGGAAATCGTGCTCATAGTCTCAGTCGTGGCCGCCCTGCTGCTGGGCGGCGTGCTCGTCGGCCTGCTGGACCGGCGCCCCGCCCCGCCGAAGGGGTCGTACCAGGAAGTGCGGGACGCGGACGACCCGCGCCCGAGCCCGCGGCACGCGGTGCCGTCGGGCTCCACCGCCGTCCTGGAGCGCCCCGAGGTCGACGAGGCGCCGGTCGTCGTCGCCGAGCCGGAGCCCGCCGTCGTCGAGGAGGTGGAGACCGCCCCGGCGAAGCCCGAGTACGAGCGGCCCGAGGCCGCCGGCTCGCGCCTGGCCCGCCTGCGGGCTCGCCTGCTCAAGTCCAACAACGTCTTCGGCAAGGGCCTGCTGGCGCTGCTGTCCCAGGACCGCATCGACGACGACGTGTGGGACGAGATCGAGGAGACGCTGCTGATGGCGGACCTCGGCACCGAGCCCACCCTGGAGCTCGTCGACCGCCTCAAGGCCCGCGTCACGGTCGAGGGCACGCGTGACCCCGAGCAGGTGCGCACCCTGCTGCGCGAGGAGCTCGTGGCGATGGTGGACCCCTCGATGGATCGCCGTCTCGCCGCGACCCGCAGGGGCGACCGCCCCGCCGTGACCATGGTCGTGGGCGTCAACGGCGTCGGCAAGACCACCACCGTGGGCAAGCTCGCCCGTGTGCTCGTGGCGGAGGACCGCACCGTCGTGCTCGGCGCCGCGGACACCTTCCGCGCCGCCGCCGCCGAGCAGCTCGCCACGTGGGGTGCCCGCGTGGGCGTCGAGACCGTCCGCTCCGAGAAGGAGGGTGCCGACCCGGCGTCCGTCGCCTTCGAGGCCGTCGAGCACGGCATCGCCGAGGGCGTCGACGTCGTGCTCGTGGACACCGCGGGCCGTCTGCAGAACAAGGCCAACCTCATGGACGAGCTCGGCAAGATCAAGCGCGTCATCGAGAAGCAGGCCGAGGTGGACGAGGTCCTGCTCGTCCTCGACGCCACCACCGGCCAGAACGGCCTGACCCAGGCGAAGGTGTTCGCCGAGGTCGTGGATGTCACCGGCATCGTGCTGACCAAGCTGGACGGCACCGCCAAGGGCGGCATCGTGATCGCCATCCAGCGCCAGCTCGGCGTGCCCGTCAAGCTGATCGGCCTCGGCGAGGGCCCCGACGACCTCGCACCGTTCACCGCCGAGGGCTTCGTGGACGCGCTGCTGGCCGACTGACGTCCCGCACCCCGGTCCAGGCCCCTCCCGACGTCGTCGGGAGGGGCCCTGTTCTGTCACGGAGACGTCATCAACGTGTGGTGCGGCCCACTCCTCCGGTATCTTCCTTGCATCGGCCCCGATCGGGGCCGGGCAGCGACGCCGCGGGACGGGCGTTCGCCCCCGGCTCGCGGCCCGGACCGAAGGAGACCCCCATGGAGGAGTCGAACGTCCTGGACGCAGGGACAGTGTGGATGGTGACGAGCGCGGCGATGGTCCTGCTCATGACACCCGGACTGGCCATCTTCTACGGCGGCATGACCCGCGCGAAGTCCTCGCTCAACATGATCATGATGTCCTTCGTCTCGATGGGCCTCGTCGGAGTCGTCTGGGTCCTGTGGGTCCACGGGATGACCGGCGGCGACGGGTGGGCCGGGGTGGTGGGGAACCCCGCCGGTGACCTCGGGCTGACCGGCACGATGGCCGAGGGCGGGCTCGTCGCCGCGGCCTACGGCGCCACCTTCGCGATCATCGCGGTCGCCCTCATCTCCGGCGCGGTGGCCGACCGGTTCAAGTTCGTCACGTGGTGCGTCTTCGTGCCCGTCTGGACCACCGTCGTCTACGCCCCGCTGGCCTACATGGTGTGGGGCGGCGGGCTCCTCTCCGAGGACGGCGCCATCGGCGCCCGCCTGGGGGAGGCCCTCGACTTCGCCGGTGGCCTCGTGGTGCACATCAGCGCCGGCGTGGCCGCCCTCGTGCTCGCGCTGCTGCTGGGCAAGCGCCACGGCTTCGGCGTGGACCCCGGCCACCGGCCGCACAACGTCCCGTTCACCATGCTCGGCGCGGCCCTGCTGTGGTTCGGCTGGTTCGGATTCAACGGGGGCGCGGCGGGCGGTGTCGACGAGCTCGGACTGATCTGGGTGGACACCCTCGCCGCCGGCGCCGCCGGCATGCTCGGCTGGGTGTTCGTGGAGTGGCTGCGCCGCGGGCGGCCGACCTCGATCGGCACCGCCTCCGGGATCGTCTCGGGACTGGTCGCCATCACGCCTGCCTGCGCCTATGTGAGCCCCCTGGGGGCCGTGGTGATCGGTCTGGTCTCCGGTGCGGCCAGCGCGCTCGCGGTCAACCTCAAGTACCGCCTCGGCTTCGACGATTCGCTCGACGTCGTCGGCGTGCACCTCACCTCCGGCATCCTGGGCACCGTGCTGATCGGCTTCTTCGCCCTGCCGGACGAGGGCCGGGCGGGCCTGTTCTACGGCGGAGACGCCGGTCTCCTGGTGGCCCAGACGGTGGCCGTGCTCGTCGCCGTGGTCTTCACCGCCGTGGTGACCACGGTCATCGCCCTGGTCCTGCGCGGGACCATGGGCCTGCGGGTCAGCAAGGAGGACGAGGAGCGGGGCGTCGATCTGACCCTGCACGACGAGTCGGCCTACGACGTCGGCTTCGGCGGGGTGCCCGTCCCCGCGGAGGCGCGGTGAGCCGCCGCGGACGGGTGAGGCCGGTCGGTTGCTAGGCTTGGCGGGCGCCGCGGTGGATGCCGCGGTGCCCGCGACCGACCGCGTCCGGATCAGTCGACCCCGCTTCGAAGGATCACACCCGCCGTGTTCAACTCCCTGTCCGACCGCCTCACAGCCACCTTCCGCAGCCTCAAGGGCAAGGGGCGGCTGAGCGAGGCGGACATCGACGCCACCGCACGCGAGATCCGCCGCGCCCTCCTGGACGCCGACGTCGCCGTGCCCGTGGTCCGCCAGTTCATCGCGCAGATCAAGGAGCGCGCCCTCAGCGCCGAGGTGGCCCAGGCCCTGAACCCGGGCCAGCAGGTCGTGAAGATCGTCAACGAGGAGCTCGTGGGCATCCTCGGCGGCGAGACCCGGCGCATCCAGCACGCCAAGACGGGCACCACCGTCATCATGCTCGTGGGCCTGCAGGGCGCCGGCAAGACGACCCTCGCCGGCAAGCTCGCCCACCTGCTCAAGTCCCAGGGCCACACCCCGCTGCTCGTGGCCTGCGACCTCCAGCGCCCGAACGCCGTGAAGCAGCTGCAGGTCGGCGGCGAGCGCGCCGGCGTCCCGGTCTACGCGCCGCACCCCGGCGTCTCCTCCGAGTTCGAGGCCGCCACCGGCGACCCGGTGCAGGTGGCCCGCGACGGCGTCGCCGAGGCCAACACGAAGTACCACGACGTGGTCATCATCGACACCGCGGGCCGCCTCGGCGTGGACGCCGAGCTCATGCAGCAGGCCGCGGACATCCGCGCCGCCGTGGACCCGGACGAGGTGCTCTTCGTCATCGACGCGATGATCGGCCAGGACGCCGTGGCCACGGCCCAGGCGTTCAACGAGGGCGTCGGCTTCACCGGCGTCGTGCTCACCAAGCTCGACGGCGACGCGCGAGGCGGCGCCGCGCTGTCCGTCCGCCACGTGACCGGCAAGCCGATCATGTTCGCCTCCACGGGTGAGGGCCTGAAGGACTTCGAGGTCTTCCACCCGGACCGCATGGCCTCGCGCATCCTCGACATGGGCGACGTGCTCTCCCTGATCGAGCAGGCCGAGCAGAACTGGGACCGCACCGAGGCCGAGAAGATGGCCCGCAAGTTCGCGGACCAGGAGGACTTCACCCTCGACGACTTCCTCGCCCAGATGCAGCAGCTCAAGAAGATGGGCTCGCTGAAGAAGATGCTCATGATGATGCCGGGCGCCCAGGGCATGCGGCAGCAGCTCGAGCAGTTCGACGAGTCGTCGATCGGCCGCGTCGAGGCGATCATCCACTCGATGACCCCGCACGAGCGCGTGGCCCCCAAGATCATCAACGGCTCGCGCCGTGCCCGCATCGCCCGCGGCTCGGGCGTGAGCGTGTCCGAGGTCAACGGCCTGCTCGAGCGCTTCGCGGAGGCGCAGAAGATGATGAAGCGCATGGCCGCCGGCGGCGGCATCCCGGGCGTGCCCGGGATGCCGGGCGGCGCCTCCCGCAAGGCGAAGGGCAAGGGCAAGAACGCCAAGCGCGATCGCGTGAAGTCCGGCAACCCGGCCAAGGCCGCGGCCGAGCGCAAGGCGATCGAGGAGCGGCGCGCCCGGGCCGCCCAGGCGCAGGCCGGGGCCGTGTTCGGCCGCGACGGCGCGGGGATGGACGGCTTCGACCCGTCCACCCTCAACCTGCCGGCGGGCTTCGAGAAGTACCTCAAGGACCGCTGAGTCGCCCGGTCGCGGCGCGCCGGGTGTGCACCGGCCCGCCCGATCTGGCAGAATGACACGGTACTGAGCGTGAGCCCGGACGACCCTCTATCCTCCGCTGCGCTCCGTTCCGTGTGCCAGGTCGTCGACGCCCGCTGCCCCCACGCGGCGTCGTGCCCCGGCCCCCCAGATCCACTGAAGGAGAACCACACTCGTGGCTGTCAAGATTCGTCTGAAGCGGTTCGGCAAGATCCGCGCCCCGTTCTACCGCGTCGTCGTCATGGACTCGCGCACCCGCCGCGATGGCCGTGCCATCGAGGAGATCGGCAAGTACCACCCCACCGAGGAGCCCTCGTTCATCGAGATCGACTCGGAGCGCGCCCAGTACTGGCTCTCCGTCGGCGCCCAGCCGACCGAGCAGGTCGCCGCGCTGCTGAAGGTCACCGGTGACTGGCAGAAGTTCAAGGGCGAGTCGGGCGCCGAGGGCACCCTGAAGTCCAAGTCCGAGAAGGAGGCCTTCGTGGCCCCCGAGAAGGGCTCGGTCATCCTGCCGGAGGAGCCGAAGCAGGAGGAGGCCCCGGCCGAGTCCGAGCAGGCCGCCGAGGCTCCGGCCGAGGAGGCCGCTGAGGCTCCGGCCGAGGACGCCGAGAAGTCCGAGTGACCATGCTGACCGAGGCCCTCGAGCACCTGGTGCGCGGCATCGTGGACACGCCCGAGGCGGTCCGCGTGGACGCCCGCTCCCAGCGGCGCGGCGACATGCTGGAGGTCCGCGTGGCCCCCGAGGACCTGGGTCGCGTGATCGGCCGCCAGGGTCGCACCGCCACCGCGCTGCGCACCGTGCTGGACGGCCTGGCCGGCCACCCCGTCCGCGTGGACGTGGTGGAGACCGACCGCCGCTCCTGACGGCCCGTGACGCACGGCCCGCCCGCCCCTCACCGGGCCGGCGGGCCGTCGTCGTCTGCGGCCCCGCCCCCTCCCGCCACCGACCGTCCCACCCAGGAGAGCCCATGAGTCCCGCAGCCCAGGACGACCTCGTCCGCGTCGCCCGCATCGGCAAGCCGCACGGCATCCGCGGTGAGGTGACCGTGCAGGTCTTCACCGACGACCCGGACGCCCGCTTCGCCCCCGGCGAGCGACTCGTGGTGCGCGACGGCGCCCCGGGCCTGCCGGCGGAGCTCACCGTCACCCGCGCCCGGTGGAACAAGCAGATCCTCGTGGTCGGCTTCGCGGAGTCGCCGGACCGCAACGTCGCCGAGACCCTGCGCGGCGCCCAGCTGTTCGCCGTTCCGGCCGTGCCCGAGGAGTCCGACGAGTGGTACGAGGAGGACCTCGTGGACCTCGAGGTGCGGGTCGAGGGCGAGCGCGTCGGCGTCGTCACGGCCCTGACCACCGGGGCGGTCCAGGATCTGCTGCACGTCGCGTTGGACGGCGTCGAGGAGGAGGCCCTGGTGCCCTTCGTCGAGGAGATCGTCCCGGAGATCGACTCCGAGGCCGGCGTGCTCGTGCTGACCCCGCCGCCGGGGCTGCTCGAGCTCGCCACCGGCGAGGACGAGGGCGCCGTAGACGGGCCCGCCGATGCGGATGCGGAGGACTGAGCGGTGCGCTTCGACGTCGTCACGATCTTCCCCGAGTACCTCGCGGTGCTCGACGTCTCGCTGCTGGGCCGTGCCCGCCGCGAGGGCCTCGTGGACGTGCACGTCCACGACCTGCGCGACTTCACCGTCGACCGGCACCGCACCGTGGACGACACGCCCTACGGCGGCGGCGCCGGCATGGTGATGAAACCGGAGCCGTGGGCGCTCGCGCTCGAGCACGTGGCGGCCCAGGGGCCCGTGTCACCGGCCCCCGCCGAGTCGTCGTCGGCGGAGCCGGGGGACCGCCCCGTGCTGCTCGTGCCGACGCCCTCGGGGGAGCGCTTCACCCAGCGGTTCGCCCGGGAACTGGCGGGCCGGGAGCACGTGGCGATCGCGTGCGGCCGCTACGAGGGGATCGACGAGCGCGTCTTCGGCTGGGCCGAGGAGCTCTTCGAGGTGCGGCTGGTCTCGCTGGGCGACTACGTGCTCAACGGCGGCGAGGTCGCGGCGCTGGCGATGATCGAGGCCGTCGGCCGCCTCGTGCCGGGCGTCGTGGGCAACCCGGCCTCGCTCGTCGAGGAGTCCCACGAGGACGGCCTGCTGGAGTACCCGGTCTACACCAAGCCCGCGGACTGGCGGGGCCGTGCGGTGCCGCCCGTGCTGCTCTCGGGCGACCACGGCAAGGTCGCGGCCTGGCGTCGGGCCCAGCAGGAGGAGCGCACGCGCGAGCGGCGACCGGACCTGTGGGCGGCGTACGACTCCGAGGACTGACCCGCCGCGCCCGACGGGCCGGAGGGGCGTCGCGGCGTCATCGGCTGTGGCATAATGGATCCTCGTGTCCGCCGGACGCCCGACCTGCCACAGGGGGCGCGCGTCAACGGATCGGACCCCGGGACCGCACCCCACGTGCGGAGCCCGGCCCTCGGCTCGGGACCCGGCCCCCTCGTCATGCGGACGTGGACGGGCCGTGCGCCCGCATACCACGCGGTTGACCTGTGGCATCCGCCAGGAGAGACGACATGCACATTCTCGACTCGTTCGACAAGAAGACGCTGCGCGACGACATCCCGGAGTTCGCCCCCGGCGACACCGTCAAGGTGCACGTGAACATCATCGAGGGCAAGACTGCCCGCGTCCAGGTGTTCCAGGGCTACGTCATGGGCCGTCAGGGCTACGGCGTGCGCGAGACCTTCCGCGTCCGCAAGGTGTCCTTCGGCATCGGCGTGGAGCGCGTGTTCCCGGTGCACTCCCCGGTCATCGACAAGATCGAGGTCGTCACCAAGGGCGACGTGCGCCGCGCGAAGCTGTACTACATGCGCGACCGCCACGGCAAGGCCGCCCGCATCCGCGAGAAGCGCGCCGACGCCAAGTGATCATCCCGGTCGGCCCCGCCGACCGGTGATCGACCCATGCGCACCTCGGAGCCCCGTGACCCCCGCCGGTCACGGGGCTCCGTCGCGTCCGGGGCCGGCTCCTCCTCGGGCCCGACGGCGGCCCCCGCCTCCGGCACGAGCCGCTGGTGGGCGTGGCTCGGCCTGACCGTGGTGGCCGCCGTCGTGGTGGCCGCGGTGCTGCGAGCCCTCACCGGCCCCGTCTACCTCATCCCCTCCGGGTCGATGGAGCCGACCCTGCAGCCCGGCGACCGCGTGCGGGTGGACGCCGCCGCGGCCGGCGGGCAGGGCCTGCACCACGGCGACGTGGTGGTGTTCGACGGCGCCGGCAGCCTGGCGCCGTACCGTTCGGCCGGATCGCTCGAGCGCGGCCTCGAGGACGTCGCCCGGTGGTGGGGCGTCGGCGCGGCCGAGGACGTCTTCGTCAAGCGCGTGCTGGCCCTGCCGGGGGACCGCCTCGAGTGCTGCGCCCCGGACGGCCGGCTGCTGCGCAACGGCGAGCCGCTGGACGAGCCGTATCTCGGCAGGCCCGTGACCGCAGACGAGCCGGCCGCGGCGGGGACCTGGTCCTTCGAGGTGCCCGACGGGCGCATGGTCGTCCTGGGCGACCACCGCGCCGCCTCCCGGGACTCCCGCGCACTGCTGGGCGCCCCCGGCGGCGGGCTGATCCCGCTCGAGCGGGTCGAGGGCCGGGCCGCGGAGATCGTGTGGCCCCTGTCCCGCCGCGGGACCATGGACGCCCCCTCCGGGGACACGCCGTGACGGGGCGCCGCACCGCGCTGATCGCGGCCGCCGTGACCGTACTCGCCTGCGTGCTGGCGTGGGCCTTCCTGGCGCGCATGTACGCCATCCCGTCCTCGTCCATGGAGCCCGGGCTGCGGGCCGGCGACCGCGTGGTCGCCACGCTGCTCACCCCGGATCCGTTCCCGGTGCGCCGCGGTGACGTGGTGGTGTTCGAAGACACGAAGGGCTGGCTGCCCGGGGGCGGCCACGTGATCAAGCGGGCCGTCGGGCTGCCGGGGGACATCGTCTCCTGGACACCCGGCGAGGAGACGCTGCGCGTGAACGGGGTGCCCGTGGAGGAGCCGTACCTCGCGCCGGGGGAGACGCCCGCGCAGGAGGCGTTCGAGGTGACCGTGCCTGCGGGGCGACTGTGGGTGCTCGGTGACCATCGCTCGGCGTCGGCGGACTCCCGCGCGCACCGCGCCGGGCCCGGGGGCGGGTTCGTGGCCCTCGACGACGTGGTGGGCCGCGCCCGGTTCGTGGTCTGGCCGCTGGACCGGATCGGCGGCGCCGGCACCGACCCCGACGCGTTCGCCACCGTGCCGGACGCGCCCGCGCCGGAGGCTCGCACGTGACCGCCCGCCGGGGCGGTGGCCGGCCGACGGTGCGCGCCGGCCTGGACGTCGAGGCGGGGCTGGCCGCGCCGGCCCTCGCCGCGCGGGGAGCGGACCGGGTGCTGGTGGCGGGCATGGACGAGGTGGGCCGGGGCGCGCTGGCCGGGCCCGTCGTCGTCGGGGTGTGCGCCGCGTGGCTGCCCGCCGCGGGGCAGATCCCTCCGGTGCGCGACTCCAAGGCGCTCACGGACCGACGCCGGCGCGCCCTGGTCCCGCAGATCGAGGACTGGGCGGCCGGGGTGGCGCTGGGCGAGGCCGGCCCCGCGGAGATCGACGCGCTGGGGATCTCGGCGGCCCTCGGCCTCGCCGGGCGACGGGCGTGGGCGGCGCTGTGCGCCGCGGTGGGGCAGGAGCCGGTCGCCCTCGTGCTCGACGGCCGGGACGACTGGCTGAGCCGCTCCGATCCCGACGCCGGCCCCGCGCCCGCGCCGCGCCCGCTGCCGCCCGAGCCCACGATGCTGGTGCGGGCCGAGGACCGGTGCGCGACGGTGGCGGCCGCGTCGATCGCCGCGAAGGTGGCCCGCGACGACGTCATGATCGCCCTCGACGCGGCGCACCCGGGGTACGGATGGGCCGGGAACAAGGGGTACGGCTCAGCCGCGCACCGGGCCGCCCTGGCCGAGCGCGGGGCGAGCGAGCAGCACCGGCGCAGCTGGAACCTCGGGCTGCCGGGCGCGCCCGCGCAGGCGCCGCCCACGCTGTTCGACTGAGCCCCCGGGGCCGGGCGAGGCCGCCCGTTCGACGTGCGACCCCCGGACGGGGGAGGATGGAGGCCGTGCGTGCCCGGACTGTCGCGGGTGCGCGGCGAACACTGAGGAGGCATGTCATGAGCGCAGACGACGTCGAGGACTTCGAGGCCGAGGCCGAGCTGCTGCTCTACCGCGAATACCGGGACGTGGTGGGCCTGTTCCGCTACGTCGTGGAGACCGAGCGGCGCTTCTACCTCGCCAACGACGTGCGGCTGACGCCCCGCCAGGCGGACGGGGACGTGTTCTTCGAGATCCTGCTCGAGGACGCCTGGGTGTGGGACGTGTACCGCACGCAGCGGTTCATCAAGCGCGTGAAGGTGCTGACCTTCAAGGACGTGAACATCGAGGAGCTGCCCACCGAGGACCTGACGGTCCCGCCGGACGGCCAGCTGCCGAGCTGACCCACCCCTGAGCGGTCCAGAGGACGGGACGCAGACGTCCACTCCTGCACAGGCGTCCGGCCCCGCACAATCCCCGCCGCCGCCCACCCCGCGGCCTCGCCCGGGACCACCCTGGTGCCCAGGAGGTGGTCGGGATGACGGGGACCGCGGAACAGATCGGGGCGCAGCCGCCCGGAGAGAGGCGCGCCAGCCGCGCGCACACGGCGCTGGGCCGGTTCGGTGAGGACGCCGCCGCGCGCTGGCTCGCCGAGCGCGGCTACGTGATCGCCGACCGCAACTGGCGGGGCGAGGCCGGAGAGCTGGACATCGTGGCCCACCACGCCGGCTGGTGGGTGGGCGTCGAGGTGAAGACCCGCTCGGGCCTGGCCTTCGGCGACCCGTTCGAGTCGATCGACCGGCGCAAGCTCACCCGGCTGCACCGCCTCACCGCGGCGTGGGTGCGGGCCCACGCCGCGGACCGCCGGGGCACGCCCTGGCGCGTCGACGCCGTCGCCGTGCTGGTGCCGCGCACGGGAGGGATCCGCTTCGACCTGCTGCAGGACGTGCGGCCGTGAGCGGCATCGGACGCACCCGCTCCATCACGCTGGCGGGTCTGCGCGGGGAGGTCGTGCACGTCGAGGCGGACATCGCCCAGTCCCTGCCCGGGTTCACCCTCCTCGGCCTGCCGGACCAGGCGCTGCAGGAGAGCCGGGACCGCATCCGCTCCGCCGCGCGCAACGCCGGACTGCCCCTGACCCGGCGGCACCTGACCGTGAACCTGCTGCCGGCGGGGGTGCACAAGCGGGGTGCGTGCCACGACCTGGCGAAAGGTTAGACTAGACACATGACCAAGCGCAAGGCCACCGCCGCAATCTATGTTCGGATCAGCCGCGACGCTGACGGGCGGGCCGCTGGCGTGGAGCGTCAGGAAGCGGACTGCCGAGCGCTGGCCGAGCGCATGGGGCTCACTCTGCATCCGCGAGTGTTCAAGGACAACGACACCGGAGCATCCTCCAAGAGCAAGAAGGCGCGCCCCGCGTACCGCGATCTGCTGGACGCCGTGCGCTCGGGTGAGGTGCAAACGATCCTCGCCTACTCCAACAGTCGGATCACCCGCCGCCCGATGGAGTGGGAGGACCTGATTCGTCTCTCCGAGTCGCACGGCCTCCAGGTACACACCGTTGTGTCGTCCTCAGCCCGATTCGACACCGCTGATGGCCGGATGATTCTCCGAGTCCTGGCCGCGAACGATGCCGCCGAGGCCGACCGGATTTCCGAGCGGGTGACTCGGGCGAAGCAACAGCGTCTCGAAGAAGGGGCTTTCAGGGGTGGGCCGCGTCCGTTCGGATATGAAGCGGACGGGATGACCATCCGTGAGGTTGAAGCCCAGGCGTTGCGGGAGGCTGCTGGCCGGATCATTGCGGGGGAGTCCCTGCGGTCAGTCACGGCAGACCTGCGGGATCGCGGATTCAAGGGCACGCGCCGCGCCGACTCGGGGTTGCAGCCGGTCCAGCTGCGTCGAATCCTGTTGCGCCCACGAAACGCCGGTCTTGTGGAGCACTACGGCAAGGTGACCGGCCCAGCGGCATGGCCGGCCATCCTGTCAGAAGACGAGTGGCAGGCGGTGCGGTCCGTCCTCACAGACCCGGCGCGCAAGACGAATCACGGGTCTAACCGAGTGAAGCATCTGGGGTCGAGCCTGTTTCGCTGTGGGGTGTGCGGCGACCACGTGCGGGCGAGCGCCGCCTCTCGGGGCTATCGGGTGTATCGGTGCAAGACCGGCGCGCACGTGTCGCGTGCTCAGGAGCCAATCGACCATTTCATCCGGGAGGTAATGGCTGCCCGTCTCCGGGCCGACCCGGACGTGCTGCGGCGCGAGGATGATGCGGACGACGCGGCCCCCAATGAGATTCGCCGGGAGCTTTCGACCCTGCGGGCGCGCCGCGCGCAGCTCGCGGACGACTATGCAGACGGGCTACTCGACGGGCCGCAAGTGAAGGCCGCTGGCGCGCGTATCGACGCGAAGATCGAAGCCGCCGCCGCCGAGCTGGCACGGCTCACCTCGGCTTCCGTGCTTTCCGGGCTTGCCGAAGCGGAGGACGCCGGGAATGCGTTTCTCGCCGCGCCGATTGGCGCTCAACGGGCAATTGTGGACGCCCTCGCCACCGTCACGATCTACCCTGCGGGCAAGAAGGGACGCCCGGCAGGGTGGCAGACCGGGGACCACTATCTCGACCTCGAAACGGTACAGATCACTTGGAAGGGAAGCGACGATGACTGAGGCTATGTTTCGGTACAGGATTCCGACGATGGCGGAGGCTCCGGCGGTGCTCGTGGAGCGCCAACGGTCATTCTCCAGCCTCACGCCCGAACAGATGGCCGAGCGGATCGGCATCTACTGCGAAGAGTCGTCCCACGACGGCGAACCGTGGCTCATCGGGTCTCTGGCCCTGTCCCCAGAAATGAAGGCGCAGACAGGCCGCGACTACTGGACAGTCATCCCGAAGTTCACCGTGGGGACGGGCCGGCAACTCACCGTCGCCGGTGTGCAGGCCCAAACCATGATTGGCGACCGGCGCATGCCGACTGACGACGACGGCCTCCCGATCCTGGCGGGTGAGGATTACTCCCGCGCACGAACGCGGTATCGGATGGAATGCGCCCGTTGTGGGCTGACGGTCACGGCCCGTCACGAGACCTTGCAGAAGGTCGCCGCGAGGCTCCAGACGGCTGGACTGCGAGAGGCCACCCTAGGCGTCCTCGCCGCCGCCGTTCACCGGCTTGCATGAGCATGTGCTCAGGGTGCTATAATGAGTAGCGTCTGGCACCGCCTGAGCGGGCTGGGACACTAAGCCTCCAAGCAGAGGGTGATTCACCCTGCCTTGGAGGCTCTCTCGTGTCCGAGACCCTGGCCCTGCGGGGACGTGTGGCGTCCCTCAGCCGATCCCGACCTGCTACAGACCCCGACCTGATCGACGCCCGCCGCGACCTCGCCGCTGCCAAGCTCGACGCCTACGTCAAGAAGGTGGTGGCCGAGGCCCCGCCCCTGACGGACGCCCAGCGTGACCGCATCGCCGCCCTGCTGCGGCCGACCAAGGCGCGGGATGCCCAGTGAGCGCCGCCGCCGATCTTCAGGCCCGCGTTACGCGCGGGAATGGCCGGGGAATCACCCTGTTCGCCTTTCAGCACGAGCTGAGCACCCGCGATAAGCGCGGGGCCGTCGACCTGATCTGCGAGACCTTCCCTCGCCTCTCCCGCTCCTGGGCTAAGCGCCACCTTGCCCGCATTCAGGACATGGACGGGGCGCGTCTGGGGGAGTTCATCGCCGCTGCTGATCCCGTGGTCTACATGCGCCGTCTGCGCACCCTCGACCCCACCGGCGACACCGCCGCCCGCAACGTGGACCGTGAGCGTCGGGAGGTGGCCGCGTGAACATCCCGAACATGGAAGAACGCCGCCCCCTCGCCCTGGGAGCGGCGTTCAACCACACCGATTCAGCACCTACCACGGACCCGAATCTGTCTCCCATTTTACCGGATTCAGCGGATCTTGTCGCGGGCGTTTTCGTTCTCGTGGTGACAGTGCCCAATGACCCTGAACCCCGCCACCGTCGCCGCGTTTTCCTTCAGGCTCAGCCCGCCCAGCGTGCGGCGGACCGTGCCGTGGCACGCGGACACCGGGCCGAGGTTGTCCTGTGCCGTCTCGTGCCCGAGACCTACGGAGGTGCGGCCCGTGTCTGAGCTGCTGCGCAAGATCGCTGAGACATTCGCGCCTACCTGTGCGTGCGGGGACGCGGCCCGCGCCCTCGCACACGTACTGGCCGGGCTGACCGATACCGAGGTGTACCGCCAGGGCTACAACGCCGGACGCGCCGACCTCGTGGCCGAACAGATCGACTACCAGTCATCCCGTGCCCTCCGCGCCCAGGCCGCACGCAAGCAGTGGGACGCGAACGCTAAACGCTCGTGGTGGGCCAACTGTGAGTGTGCCGCGTGCAAGGGCGCACCTGCTGATGGGTGGTGCCGCTGCGTGTTCTGTCAGGTGGCCGGATTCGTTGGAGACCAGGTGTTTCGTCACGGCGAACATGATGCAGACGGGGGCCGCGTGGTGACCGAACGGACGATGGGGGCAGGGGGTATCTACGTTGACGCCGCATGATCTCGAAGAACTCGACACCGCCGCCTACGCATGGCCGGCCAATGGCGCGGAGGCCGCAGATGCCCCTGTGGCGACCTGGAAGCCGCTGGACCTGGCCGGGTACCTCAACGGCACAATCCAGCCCGCTCAGGCCCGCCTGATGGCGCGCACGGACGGCGTACACCTGCTGTACCCCGGACACGTTCACAGCGTCGCGGGAGAGTCCGAGTCCGGGAAGTCCATGTTGATGCTGGCCGTCGTCGTGGAGACCATCGCGGCGGGCGGGCGAGTGCTGTTCATCGACTACGAATCGGACCCGGCAACCGTGGTGGACCGGCTCGTGAAGATGGGGGCCGACCCGTCCGAGCTTGCTGACCACCTCGACTACGTGCAGCCCCAGACAGACCCCGTCAACGGGCCGTACCTGGAGGCGAGCGCATGGTCAGCCATCAAGGCGACCCGGTACGAGCTGGCCGTACTGGACGGTGTCACGGAGGCGCTGAGCGTGTCCGGTGTGGCGAGCATCGACAACGACGAGGTGACCGGGTGGATTCGGCGCGTGCCGCGTGCGCTCGCACGGTCCACCGGGGCCGCTGTGGTGCTCGTGGACCACGTCACGAAGTCGTCCGAGGGACGGGGACGGTTCGCCATCGGTGCGCAGTCCAAGCTGTCCGCACTCGACGGTGCTGCGTTCATCGTGGAGCCGCTGGCCCCGCTCGGAGTCGGGATGTGCGGACGGCTGGCCGTGCGGGTGGGCAAGGACCGGCCCGGGCGCATCCGTGGTCACGGTGGAGCCTGGCGCAAATCTGACCGCACCCAGGCCGTCGCCGTGGCCGTGATCGACTCGACCGACCCGGCGCGGATCGTCTACACCCTGGAGCCGCCCGCACGCGAGCTGGACCCCGAGCAAGCGCGCCAGCAGCTCGACGATGAGCGGCGCGCGTCCGTCCTGGCATGGGTCCGTGACTGTCCGAAGCCGCCGAGCCTGAACAGCATCTGTGCGGGCGTGGCCGGTCGGAAGCAAGAGACAACGGCCATCGTCCGGGAGCTGATCGAAGCGGGAGAGCTGACGACCTCGCCAGGGCCGAACCGCTCGACCCTGCATCACATCCCCGCCTGATGGTCCCCCGGTGGTTCCGGTTCCCACTCTAAAGAGTGGGACCGGGAACCACTCATGGGAACCAGTTCCCACTAGTTCCGAACCACCGGGAACCACTGGGAACCACTCACCGCCGACACACCACAGACGGCCCCGAGCGCACCACGCGCCGGGGCCGTCGCCGTCCCGAGGAGGACACCACCGATGACCACCACCCGTGCATCCGAGATGGACAACCTGCGCTCCGTCGTCCGATTCCGACCGGACCAGTCCGGTCTAACCGGACGGACCGGACGAACCGTCCGAACCGGCCCCCAGACGGCCCTCGGCCCTTGCCTGGTCGGGGCCGTCGTCGTCCCCACGGAGGACAAATGAGCACCACCACCACCCCGCCGACCCTGCCCGACCTCGCCCCCAGCAGCGATAGGAGCGCAACCGATGACCACAACCGAACGCCCCACCGAGGCCGACAACCTGCGCCAAATGCTCCGGTTCCACATGGACCGCGCCGAGCGGCACCGGCTGCGCGCCGAGAAAGCCGAAGCCGAACTAGCCGAGCTGAAGAAGGAGTCGCACCCGTGAGCACCCCCTCCCGCCCCACACCGAAACACGCCGCCACCACCGCACTTGAACGTGCAGCCGCTGAACTCGCGTACCTGCGGAATGAGTGCGAGAGCATTCGCCACGCCCTCAATCGATCCCAGGAGCGCCCGTGAGAGCCCGCCCCACATACACCGATGCCCAGCTACGCCGGTTCGTAGCCCTCGCACGAGGCGGACGCGACAGACGCGCCGACGTGCTGGACGCCATGAGGCGGCATCCCGCCGGGAAGGGGCCACGCGCGCCCCGCCCAGACCATCCCCCCATGACCGACGCGGACGGCACACCCGCCGCCCCGCTGCCCACCACCACACCCGAGGACCACCGATGACCGCCCGATTCGTCACCCGCCCCCACATGTGGGCGCACAACAACCAGATCAGTCAGACCATCCGCGCCGAGCGCGTCGAACTCACCGACGAACACGGCGTGCTGCATGACGGCGTGGGCATCTTCAGCATGGGCAAACCCCGCCAGATGCTCACCCCCGAAGCCGGGCACCGACTAGCGCACGACCTCGCCGACGCCCTCGACTCAATCACCATCAACCCCCGCCCCGAGCACCACAACTGACCGTCCAAGGAGGACACGCACCATGACCACGAACCCCCTCTCTGAGATGACCACTGAGCAGCTGACCAAGCTTGCCCAGACCGCCGACCAGGCCCACGCATCCGTGAACGATGCAGCCCAGAAGGCGCGCACCGCAGCACAGAAGAAGGTGGAGGCCGCACTGTCCCAGGCCGAAGCCGCACGCGATGAACTCCAGCGACGGAGCGATGCCGAGGCCCAGCGCATCCAGGACCGCCGCCGGGCATTCGCGCACCACCTGCTCAACGCGGGCGGGATCGAACGACTGGCCGAGGAGAACAGGGCCGACCTGAAGACGGCACAGGAAGCCCTCATCGCCGCGCTGGAGGCCGACCCGGTCATGGTCGCCACTGCCCGCTACCAGTCCATTGCGCGCCGCTCAGAGTCCATCCGGTCCCTGCTGCACGAGGCTGCCGTGGCACTGGGGCAGGAACTGCCCGCCGGCCTGGCGAACTACCGCGCCCCCAGCGGGGCCGACTTCGACACGCACCACCGCCGCGTCCTGGACCGGCTGACGTTCACCTACGCCGATGAATGGGCCGAGAACATGCAGGACACGGCCCAGGCCAGCATCAGCGGAGACGACGCCGCCCTGGACAAGTACGTGCCCACCGCCGCTGAACGGCACGCCGAGAACGAGGCCGCACGCCTGGCCGCGCTGGCCGAGTTCAAGGCGGGCGAGAACGTGGAGCGCGTCGTCACCTACCCCGACGTGCCCGGTTCCCCGTTCCTGCATTACAGGGTCATCCAGTGGCGGGACAGCTACACCGGGCAGACCGTCCCCGACGCCGCGCCCGACGCTGGCCCCGGACCGGAGGGCATCCTCGCCGGACTCCACCACTGGGTGCCCCTCCACGAGGCAACCGCCGAAGACGTGGCCGCAGCCGTAGAGGCCGAGACCATCAGCATTCGATCCGCCGAGTTCTACGGCCTCCCGCTGCCCTCGACTCACCAGGGCTGACCACGCACACCACGCACACGGCGACGGCTCACGCACACCAGCGTGGGCCGTCGCCGCTACTGCAAGGAGCAACAGACATGGCACGCGCTAAACGCATCTGCCCGAGGCCAGGTTGCCCACGTCCCGCCGTGGGCCGCTACTGCCCGGAGCACAACAAGGAGTACGACCGGAGCCGGGGCACCGCGACTGCCCGAGGCTACGGAACCGCGCACAGACGCGCCCGCGCCGAATGGGATACACGAGTCCAACGCGGCGGCATCTGCTGCCAGCGCTGCGGCGGACCCATCACACCCGGCGAACCCTGGCACCTGGACCACGACGACCACGACCGCACGCAGTATCTCGGACCATCACACGCGCGCTGCAACAACGCGGCAGGCGGACGACGCGCGCACCTCTATGACTGACTCACCGGGGGCCAGGGGGAGCCACCGGCTGGGGGGGTCACCAGCACCGCCGGTGGGGTCCGCCAGGTGCGGGCTACGCAGATGGCCTCATCCGAATCGACGCAAGGAGGTGCCGGAATGCCCGGACCTATGCCAAATCCGACCAAACCGCGATCCCGCAGAAGGGCCACGGGAACGCGCTCAAACCTCACTGAGCTGCCCGCTGAGGGCTGCACTCTGCCCGTTCCCGCTTTGCCGAAGATGCGGGACTGGTCCCGTGAGGAGCGCGCCCTGTGGCGGAACCTGTGGCAGTCGCCGCAGGCGACGCAGTGGGATGACTCGTTTATCGCCGCTGTGGCCGCGTACATCGTCCATGCGACGGCGGTCTATGGGGGTACCGCGTCCGCCTGGCAGGCGCAGGAGATGCGCCACCTGGGGGCACAGTTGGGCCTCACGCCGGCGGGGATGCTCGCGTTGGGTTGGGTGGTGCGCAATGAGTAGGCGCAGGCTCGCCCGGCGTGACCTCGTGGCCCCGGTGATGCCCGCTGCGACCGACCCGAACCGGATCACGCAATGCTCATTCACGACCTCGCACGGGCCGGTGCGCGTCTGGAGCGCGGGCGGTGTCCCGTACCGGCTGCGCGTGGCCGGGGTGACGCTCCGGCGGGAATGGGACCGTGCCGCGTTTATCGCGTGGATGGATGACCCCGAGGTGCGGGCGGCGTTGGGGGTTGCGGGACCGTTTTTTCCTCCGAGAACTACCCCTGCCCGTGGCGCGACGAGTGCGCGCGGCCGAGAAGAGGTGGAGAAGAAGTGACGTTTGAGACTTTTCTATCCCTCGCTCTGGTGGGCATCGTCTCCGCCGTGCTCCACCTTCGTCTGTTCAGTTCGCCGCGGCGGACGCTCGACAAAGAGGCCCTGCGCGGCGACCACGCCTGTCAGTCCTCCGACATTGAAGATCGACGAGTACAGGATGAGCTTGTCCCAGAATGGTCCCGCGCCACCGTTCGCGAGGCCGACGAACGCACCGGTAAAGCCGACCATGACGGATAGAGCCGTTGCGTAGGCCACTGCCTGCGCGCCCCAGTAGTTTGCGCGTGATGACGCCTCTCGGACTTTCTCACCCGTGTAGACGGTCGCGCCGAGAATCAGGGGCATGGACAGGAGGTAGGCCTCGTAGAACTGTGCGCCGTTAGTCATGTTGCCTCAATCGCCTACGGGGGGGCGGTGCCCCCGGCCTTGAAACGGGATCGACCGGGGGCACCTGACGCCGCCAGGCCAGCGGAGGGGGGGGATGCGGCGGGCGGCGCTGATCCCAGGGTAGTGGAGGGCAGTGGACGCGCGGGCCACCCGAGCGCGACTGCTCGGCGGACAGGTCCCCGTGACGTCATCATTTGTTCACATTGCGTTCATCGTCGTAGTACACTCTGAAGTCACCCGATCGGCAGGGATCGGGTTCCACGTCGGTCTAGTTGACAGTCTCGGAGGGGTTCGATGGGTGGAAATGGTTTTCCATCCATCGGGGCCCCGAAACTAAAACGCATCCTCTGCAAGAAGCTTGGCTATAGAGAAGTGCCAGATTCTGGTCCCGGATCGCATTGCTGGTTGGAGTCAGAAACGCACACACGAGTTCGTTGGGCGTTCCATGATTCTCGTGAAGTCACCTCAATCGAGGTGCGACGACTACTAGTAACCCAAATCGGCCTGTCGAACGAAGAAGCAAGGAGGCTGGTGACGTGAACGTGCACGCAATTGTCTCGCGATACGACACGAACGCTTACGGCCTGATTAGTCCCCAGGTGCCCGCACTTTTCGCCGGCAGTGATTCGCCCGATGCCTACGAAACCGAACGCATCCCGGCTCTACTCGCGGAGTCGGGCCTTGAGGGCGATTATCAGCTCCAGGTGCACCGGCAGACCTATGAGCAGCTTGAGGATCGAGAGTGGTTCATGCGCGTGAAGGTGGACCGGCCATTTGATGTACCGTCCGCTTCGCGTCGTGACACCTGGGAGGCGCTGGAGCGCCTCCTCGAGGAGACTCCCGAGCCCATTGACAATGCTCGGCCTAACTCCACCGGCGAGGTGATTTTCATCATCTGCGAGCTGGACGACACCATTGGGTGGGTCTCCGAGCAGCTGCTGGAAGGGGAGACGGCCGCACTGGTAACTCCGGTCGGTGCCGAAGAGTTGTGGGTTCTGGATGTGCACAAGGGTGTGACTGAAGGGGCCGAGCGCCTCGACGACTCTGTCACTTTACGGGAGCTGCAGCAGCGCTTCCTTGGGGCCACCGACGAACTTCAGTCCCGAGAGTCTTTTGTGATGCATGAGCCGACGCCGGGGATGTCTCGGACGCGTCAGCTCGTGGGCGTGTGACAAGGCAGCTGCCTCTAATCGCTTCACACGCACAAGGACCACACACCACGGCCCCGGCCCTCCCATCGCGGGAGAGTCGGGGCCGTGGTGTGTTTCCGAGGGTGGTGTTCTACTGCGAGGGCCGGACTGGGTAGGTGGTTGCCAGGCCCCTACGGGGCTAGCGGAGCCCTACGGGCACAGGTCTCCCGGTCCCTCATCCCAGAAAACCCGCCGCCCTCCGCCCCCACTCAGCAGCATTTGCCCACGCCGAGTAGACCCCCGCCGATCGGCGGGTGTCTCTCGTGTGGCCCTAGGACTGGCCGAGCTCTGGCCGTCCTCGCCCCGGCGGTTCGGGAGCGTTCGGGAGGGGTGTCACCGCGCCCTCATGATTGGCAGCACAGAGGGCTGTAGACGCTGGAGGATCACGCTGTGACCTCGTGCCGTCCACCGGCGCTAGGACGGTGGGCAGGACGCGGCCCCGCGTGTGGGGGCCGGAGGCTCTAGGGCACGCCCTGGCCGGTGAAGACGCGCCACAGGGGCACATGGACCGTGGGGCCGATGACACGGCGCTCACGAGCCGCCCACAGGTCTACAGGCACGTCCTCGCCGGGCAGGTGGACTCGATACGTACCGGCGGCGTCGCGGCGTGTGTGTGCGTGAATGGTGCCGTCCTGGCCGACCATGACCCCGGCGTGCATGTCGCCGTGGTGGGCGCGTCCAGCGTCCGCGAGGGGGCCGGGGTCCGCGTCGTGGTGCGCGCCGATGTGCGCGAGGACGCGGGCCGAGTTGTCCTGGTAGTAGTCGCCCATTGTCAGCACGCCCCCACGAGAAGAGACGGGGCGGAGAGAAGGAAGAAGCCCGCCACCGTGAGCGCCGTGCAAGTGACGGCGCGGGCGACGGGCTGGAGGATGCTGGGGAGGGTACGGGTAGGCTGGTTCACGGCGTCACGTCCTAACTCACGTGGTGTCCACGCCCCGGGGTGTTCCAGCACCGCCGGGGCATTCTTACGTTTGGGCGTCTTAGTTGTACTAATGCCCTGGCGATCGTCCTGGCGGCCTACGCCGCGGACGGGCGGGTGCGGAACGTCGAGGGGCCCGTGTTCCTGGCCGAGCTCGGCCTCGACGGCGCCCTGCACCGCTCGCCGGAGACCGTGGCGATGGTGATGGCCGCCGTCGACGCGGGGTGCTCCGAGGTGGTCGTCGCCGAGGATGCGGAGGCCGAGGCCCGACTGGTCCCCGGCGCCGAGGTCCGCGGCTTCGCCCATCTGCACGACGTCATCCGCGCCTTCGGCGGGGAACCGGACGGAGAGCCGCCCCACCGCCCGGCCCGACGGCAGGTGACAGCCCCGGAACCGGAGCCGGCCCGTGCGGTGCCCGACCTCGCCGAGGTCGCCGGACAGGCCGAGGCCCGGTTCGCGCTCGAGGTCGCAGCCGCCGGCGCCCACCACCTGCTGCTCATGGGCGCCCCGGGGGCGGGCAAGACCATGCTCGCCGAGCGCCTGCCCGGAATCCTGCCTCCCCTGGACCGGCGCACCGCGCTCGAGTGCGCCGCCCTGCGCTCCCTCCGCGGCGGCGACGCCCGTGTCCGGCGCAGGGGCGGGACGGCCCAGGGGTTCGACGGTGACATCGACCGGACCCCGCCGTTCGAGGCACCCCACCACTCGGCGTCCCGCTCGGCCCTCGTGGGCGGCGGCAGCGGCCTCGCCCGGCCGGGAGCGGCCTCCCTCGCCCACGGCGGCGTGCTGTTCCTGGACGAGGCCCCCGAGTTCGAACGGCGCACCCTCGAGGCGCTGCGCCAGCCCCTCGAGTCCGGGGAGGTGCTGCTGCACCGGGCCCTCGGCGCCGTCGTCTACCCGGCCCGGTTCCAGCTGGTGCTGGCCGCCAACCCCTGCCCGTGCGGCAAGGGCGGCGGCACGGGCGTCGAATGCCGGTGCAGCGTGCCCGAACGCCGGCGCTACGCCCAGCGGCTCTCCGGGCCGCTGCTGGATCGCGTCGACCTGCAGGTCACCGTACGGCCCGTCGACGCGCGGCAGCTCACGGGGGCGCCCGCCTCCGAGACCACGTCGCAGGTGGCCGCCCGGGTCGCCGCGGCCGCCGACCGGCAGGCTCGGCGCTGGGCCGCCGCCGCCGAGCGCGGGCTCGTCCCGTCCGGGCTGCGCCGCAACGCGCACGTCCCCGCCGGGGTGCTGCGGCACGGCCCGTACGCCGTGCCCCGGGCGGCCCGCCGGCCCGCGGACGACGCCGTCGACCAGGGCCTGCTGAGCGCGCGCGGCCACGCCCGCGTCCTGCGCCTCGCCTGGACCCTGGCAGACCTGCGCGGCGCCGAACGGCCCGCACCCGAGGACACCGACGTGGCACTCACGCTGCGCCACCAGAACGAGGAGGACGCATGACCACCTACGTCACCCCGGCGGCAGACCACGTCGCCGGGCCGCGCCGGCCGGACGCCGCCCGGCTCGCCCGCGCCGCCCTGACCCGGCTGGTCGAGCCCGGGGACGCGCTCGCGGTGCAGACCGTCACGGCGCTGGGGCCGGAGCGGGCGCTCGCCCTGCTCACGGGCCGGGAGACGATCCAGCCCGCCGAGCGCGATCTGCTCGCCGATCGCGCCGGCGCGCCCGACACGCTGCCCCGGCGCTGGGCCGCGGGGCTGGCCCGCTGGGCGCCCCGGGCCGCCCGGCTGGAGCCGGAGCGTGACCTCGTGACTCTGCACCGGCTCGGGGGAGGCCTGCTGATCCCCGAGGACGACGCCTGGCCCGCCGCCCTGGCGGACCTGGGCGAGGAGGCGCCCCTGGGCCTGTGGTTCCGCGGCTCCGGAACGCTGCCTCCCGCGGACCGGATGCTCGCCGTCGTCGGCAGCCGGGAGGCGACCGCGTACGGACGGACCGTGACCGCCCGCTGCGCCGCCCACGCCGTCCAGCAGGGCGCGTGCGTGATCTCCGGCGGTGCGTACGGCATCGACGGCGCCGCCCACCGGGCCGCGCTGCAGGCGCCCGCCGCACCGGAAGACGCGGCGGATCGCGACGGCGTCCCGCCCACGGTGGCGGTGCTGGCCGGCGGCCTCGACCGGTTCTACCCGGCCGGCCACGAGGACCTGCTTCGCGCGGTGATGGCCGCCGGGCTGCTCGTGTCCGAGATGCCGCCCGGTGCGAGTCCCACGCGGTACCGGTTCCTGCAGCGCAACCGGGTCATCGCCGCGCTCGCGGGGGCCGTGCTGGTGGTCGAGGCGCGCTGGCGGTCGGGGGCGCAGAACACGGCGGGCCACGCGTTCGGCCTCGGCCGCGAGGTGGGCGTGGTCCCCGGCCCCGTGACCTCGCCCAGCTCCGCCGGTTGCCACCGTCTGCTGCAGGAGAGCCCCGCCCGTCTCGTGACCACCGAGCAGGAGGCCCTCGCCCTGCTCGGCCAGGGGCCCGCCCGGAGCGGCGGCGCGGGCGGGAGCACCTCCACCCGGGCAGCTCCCGAGTCCGCCGCGCGGCCCACCGACGGGCTCACGATGGAGGAGGCCCTCGTCCACGAGGCGCTGCCCCTGCGCCAGGCGGTGCCCGTCGACCGGATCACCGTCAGCGCCGGGCTCGCGCTGCCCACCGTCCTGGCGTGCCTGTCCCGGCTGCAGCGGGCGGGCCTGGCCGAACGGGTCGAGGACCGGTGGCGGCGGGGATGACCTCCGGCCGCGTGCTCCCGGGCGGCGCCGCCCTGGGGCGGATGGCAGAGTGGGGGGATGACCCCGTCGTCCTCCGTCCGTCCCGTCCCGGTCCCGCGCGCCCCCTCGCCCCGGGACACGGCCTGGCTCGAGGCGTTCGAGGAGCACCTGCGCCACGAGCGGAACCGCAGCCCCCAGACCGTGCGCGCGTACCTCGCCGATCTGCGCGCCCTCATCGACCACGTCGCCGGCACAGCCGGCACCGCGGCGGCGCCCGCCGTGGATGACGACGCCCTCGCTCGCCACGTGCCCAGCGCACCGGACGTCCTCGCCGAGCTGGACATCGAGGACCTGCGTGGCTGGTTGGCGGCCATGAGCGGGGCCGGCCTCGCCCGCGCGACCCTGGCCCGCCGGGTGGCCGCCGTCCGCACCTTCACGGCCTGGCTGCGCCGGGAGGGCCTGCGCTCGGACGACCCCGCCCTGCGGCTGCGCTCGCCCCGACCCGAGGGGACGCTGCCCCACGTGCTCCAGGAGCAGCAGGCGACCCGGCTCCTCGCGGCTGCCCAGGAGCGTGTGGACGCCGCCGCCGCGGGCGACGACCCTGCCGCCCACGCGCTGGCCCTGCGGGACGCCGCCCTGCTCGAGCTGCTCTACGCCACCGGCGCCCGGGTGGCCGAACTCTCCGCCCTGGACGTGGACGACCTCGAGGCCGGCCGCGGCGTCGTCCGGCTGACCGGCAAGGGAGACCGGCAGCGCACCGTCCCCTACGGCGCACCCGCGGGCCGCGCCCTCCAGGAGTGGCAGCGGCTCGGTCGCCCCCGCCTGGCCCGGCCGGACTCCGGCCCCGCCCTCTTCCTCGGCGCGCGCGGCGGCCGGCTGGGGGTGCGCCAAGCGCGCACCGTCGTCGACCGGGCACTCGAGGGCCTGGGGGACACCGCGGCGCGCGGGCCGCACGCGCTGCGCCACACGGCCGCGACCCACCTCCTCGACGGCGGCGCCGACCTGCGCAGCGTGCAGGAGCTGCTGGGGCATGCGTCCCTGCGCACCACGCAGGTCTACACACACGTCTCGATCGATCGCCTCCGCGAGGGCTACCGGCAGGCCCACCCACGCGCCTGACGCCTCCCCGGAGCACCCCCGGCCCGTCCCCTGCGCCATAGCGACACGCGCGGCGGCGCGCCGCCTCGTTGCCGGCCCGGCATCCCTGGTGCACAATGGCCCCAGGATCCACCGGAGCCGCGACGTGGTCGTAGGGGAAGACGCACCGCATCGCACCCCCGGAGGCATCCATGACCAGCACCCATACCCGCGGCGTGGTCCACATCCTCTCCGCCCCCACCGCCCTCTGCCCCCACGTGGAGTGGGCGCTGAGCTCCGTGCTCGGCCCCGCGACCTCGGTGGAGTGGGAGGGTCAGCCGGTCGCGCCCGGCCAGCACCGCGCCGAGGTGCACTGGACGGCGACCGCCGGCACCGGTGCGCGTCTGGCCTCCGCCCTGCGTGGCTGGCCGCACCTGCGCTTCGAGATCACGGAGGAGCCGTCCGCCGGGGTTGACGGCTCGCGCTGGTCCCACACCCCGGACCTCGGCATCTTCCACGCCACCACGGACGTCTCCGGCAACATCATGGTCTCCGAGGACCGCATCCGGTACGCCTACGAGGCCGGCGCGGGCGATCCCAGCGTGCTGATGCACGAACTCTCCCTCGCGCTCGGCGAGGCCTGGGACGATGAGCTCGAGCCGTTCCGGCTGGCCGCCGCCCACGCCAACGTGCGCTGGCTGCACCGCGCCGTCTGACCCCTCGTCCGGTCGGCGGCGCTCCGGCTCAGACGCTGCGGAACACGGCCACCGCGTTGTGGCCGCCGAAGCCGAACGAGTTCTTCACGGCCACGCGCGGCCCCTCGGGCAGGCGGGCGGGGGAGCCGGTGACCACGTTCAGCGGGATCTCCGGGTCCTGGTGGTCCAGGTTGATGGTCACGGGCGCCTGGCCGTGGTGGACGGCGAGCACGGACAGGATCGACTCGATCGCGCCCGAGGCGCCCAGCAGATGGCCGGTCTGGGACTTCGTGGCCGAGACCTGCACCTGCTCCAGGTGGTCGCCGAACACGGCCCGCATGGCCAGGTATTCCGGGGCGTCGCCCTTGGGCGTGGACGTCGCGTGGGCGTTCACGTGGCACACGTCCTCGGGGGTGATGTCGGCCGACCTCAGAGCGGCGCGCATCGCACGGGTCGCGCCCAGGCCCTCGGGCTCGGGCGCGGTGATGTGGTGGGAGTCGGAGCTGACGCCCGTGCCGGCCAGCTCGGCGTAGACGCGTGCGCCGCGGGCCTTCGCGTGCTCCTCCGACTCGATCACCATGACGCCGGCGCCCTCACCGAGGACGAAGCCGTCGCGGTCCACGTCGTAGGGGCGGGACGCGGACTGCGGGTCGTCGTTGCGCTTGGACAGCGCCTGCATCGCGGCGAACGCGGCCATCGGCAGCGGGTGCACGGCGGCCTCGGCGGCGCCGCAGATCACGACGTCGGCCTGGCCGGAGCGGACGAGCAGCAGCGCGGTCTCGAGCGCCTCGGTGCCGGCGGCGCACGCGGACACCACCGTGCGGGCGCCGGCGCGGGCGCCGAACTCGAGGGAGAGCGCGCCGGCGGCGCCGTTGGGCATGAGCATCGGGACGGTCATGGGCAGCACGCGGCGCGGGCCGCGCTCGCGCAGGGTGTCCCAGCCGTCCAGGAGGGTCCACACGCCGCCGATGCCGGTGCCGAAGGCCACGGCGAGCCGGTCGCCGTCGACCTCCGCGCCCTCGAGGCCGGCGTCCTTCCAGGCCTCGCGCGCGGCGACGGTCGCCATCTGGGTGGCCGGGTCCTGGCGCTTCTGCTCCACCTTGGAGAGGACCTCGGAGGTGGGCACGGTCAGCTCGGCCGCGAAGGTGACGGGCAGCTCGTACTTCTCCACCCAGTCGTGCTCCATGGTGCGCGCACCGGAGACGCCCTGCAGGGCGTGGGACCAGAAGGTGGGCACGTCGCCGCCGATGGGCGTGGTGGCGCCGAGGCCGGTGATCACTGCGGTGCGGGTCATGGGTCTGCTGCCTCTGGGTCTCGAGTGGGGATCGGGCGGAGGGGTGTCGTCGGCACGACGCGCGGCGCGCGCCGGGGTGCCGGAAGTCGAGGGTGTCGGGCGCCGGGGGCGCTCACACGCCCCCGGCGCTCACCGAGGGGACGGGGCGGGCCGGGCCCGCCGCCGTCGTGGGCCGATCAGGCCTGGGCGCCGTCGATGAAGTCGACGGCGTCCTGGACGGTCTTGAGGTTCTTGACCTCCTCGTCCGGGATCTTCACGCCGAACTTGTCCTCGGCGTTGACCACGATGGTCATCATCGAGATCGAGTCGATGTCCAGATCGTCCGTGAAGGACTTCTCCGGCTGCACCTCGGCGGTGTCGAGGCCGGTCTCCTCGTTCACGATCTCGGCGAGGCCGGCGAGGATCTCTTCCTTGGAAGCCATGGGGCGTCTCCTTCGGTAGGGGTGTGGGGTGTACGTGGACAGTGAATCAGACGGCGCCGCCTCAGGGGAGACGGACCACCTGGGCGCCGTAGACCAGCCCGGCGCCGAAACCGATCTGCAGGGCCAGGCCGCCGGAGAGCTCGGGGTTCTCCTCCAGCAGACGGTGCATGGCCAGCGGGATGGACGCGGCCGACGTGTTGCCGGCGTCCGCGATGTCCCGGGCCACGACGACGGACTCCGGCAGCTTCAGCTGCTTGGCGAACTCGTCGATGATCCGCATGTTGGCCTGGTGCGGGATGAACGCGGCGAGGTCCTCGGGCTCCACGCCCGCGGCGTCGAGGGCCTCGCGGGCCACCTTCGCCATCGACCACACGGCCCAGCGGAAGACGGAGGGCCCGTCCTGGCGCAGCGTGGGCCAGAGCATCCCCTCCGCGCCGGTGATCGCCGAGGCGTCGCCCGTGGTGCGGGCGTGCTCCACGGCATCGCGCAGCTCCAGCTGCGAGTGCGTCATGGAGATCGTGGACCAGCGCTCCCCGTCCGAACCCCACACCGAGGGGGAGATGCCCGGCTCGTCCGCGGCCGACACGATCACGGCGCCCGCGCCGTCGCCCAGGAGGAAGGAGATGGAGCGGTCCGTGGGATCCACGACGTCGGAGAGGCGCTCGACGCCGACCACGAGCACGTGCCGCGCGGTGCCGGAGCGCACGAGCGCGTCGGCCTGCGCGACGCCGTAGCAGTAGCCGGCGCACGCGGCGGAGACGTCGTAGGCGGGCGCCGGGGTGGCGCCGATCTCGTGCGCCACGAGGGCCGCGGCCGAGGGGGTGGCGTGCGGGAAGGTGACGGTCGAGACGATCACGGCGTCCAGGTCCGAGCCCTGCAGGCCGGCCCGCTCGAGGGCCTCCCGGGCGGCGCCCACGGCCATGACGGGCACGGTCTCCTCCGCCGTGGCGCGCTGGCGCGTGACGATGCCGGTGCGCTGGCGGATCCACTCGTCCGACGAGTCGATGGGGCCGACGAGGTCCTCATTGGGGACCAGGTTCGCCGGGCGGTAGGCGCCCACGGCCACGATGCGGCTGGCCGCGGGGCGCTCGTGCTGCTTCAGGGTGACGGTCATGGTGCTTCTCTCTGCCGGGCGGTGCGCGGGGTTCAGGCCGAGTGCTCGGCCAGGAACGCCCGCGCGGCGTCCAGGTCCTCGGGGGTCTTCACGGCGAGCTGCGCGGTGCCCTTGAGACCGCGCTTGGCCAGTCCGGTCAGTGTGCCACCGGGCAGCAGCTCCAGAACGCCCGTGACCTGCCGCGTGGCCATGGTCGCCATGCACAGGTCCCAGCGGACCGGGCGGGTGACCTGGTCCACGATCCGGGCGAGCACGTCCGTGCCGGACTCGACGGCCTCGCCGTCCCGGTTGGACAGCAGGGGCAGGCGCGGGTCCGAGGGGGAGAGGCCGGCGACGTGGGCCGCGAGGTCGTCCACGGCGGGGCGCATGTGCTCCGTGTGGAACGCGCCGGCCACCTTGAGCGGGATCACGCGGGCGCGGGCGGGGGCGGACTCGGCGAGCGCGCCGAGGGCCTCCGCGGTGCCGGCGGCGACGATCTGGCCGGCGCCGTTGACATTGGCGGGCGTCAGGCCCGCCGCGTCGATGGCCGCGAGGACCTCGTCCTGGTCCCCACCCACGACGGCGGCCATGCCCGTGGGCGTGGCCGCGGCGGCCCGGGCCATGCCGGTGGCGCGCACGCGCACCAGGGAGAGGGCCTCGGCGGGGGACAGCACGCCGGTGACGGCGGCCGCGGTGACCTCGCCCACGGAGTGGCCGGCCACGACGGTCGACTTCGGTGCGGCGGCGTCCGCCTCGAGGGCCGCGGCGGCCACGAGGCCGGCCGCCACGATCAGCGGCTGGGCGACGGCGGTGTCCTTGATGGTCTCCTCGTCCGACTCAGTGCCGTGGCGGATCAGGTCCACGCCCGCGGCGTCGGAGAGGGATGCGAGCAGGTCGCGGGTCCCGTCCAGCTCGAGCCAGGGGGCGAGGAAGCCGGGCGTCTGGGACCCCTGTCCGGGGCACACGATGGCAAGCATTCCTCCATCGTGTCAGGATCGGCCGCCATCCCGGGCAGATCGCGCCACGAAGCACGGCGAGTCGGTTTGGAGGGTTTCTACAAGCGGGGGTGTGCGCCGCCCCGGCTCAGTCCGACCCGTCCCCGGTCGTCTGCCGCGCCCCCGCGAGCCGGCCCAGGGTGATCGCGGTCTGCAGGACGTACGCGTCGCGGGGGACCAGCGGGTCCCAGCCGGTCACCTCAGCCACCCGCTTGAGGCGGTACCGCACGGTGTTCGCGTGGACGAACAGCTCGCGGGCCGTGCCCTCGAGCGAGTGGCCCAGCGCGCCGTACGCGTCCACGGTCTCCAGCAGGGAGGTGCCGGCGTCGGCCAGGGGCGTGAACACCCCGTCCACGAGGGCCTCCCGGGCCGTGGGGTCGCCCAGCAGCGCCCGCTCGGGCAGCAGGTCCTCCGCCGGGGTGGGCCGGCTCGCCCGGGGGTGGGCGGCCGCGGCGCTGAGCCCGGCGAGGGTGTGCCGCGCCGAGACGTGCGCCGAGACCAGCGAGTCCACGACGGGTCCCACGATCACCGGTCCCGGCGCGAACCAGGGCGCGAGCGCCTCGCCCACCGCCCGCGCGTCCCGCACCGAGCCGACCACGAGGACGAGCCGTTCGGACTGCACGCCCACGAGCAGGTCGCAGTCGAGCCTCGCCGCGGCCCGCCGCAGGTCCGGGATGAACGCGGGCTTGTCCTGCCCCGGGGCGAGACCCGCCATGACCATCACGTCGTGGTCCCCACGCCAGCCCAGCGCGGTGGCCCGGTGCCGGATCTCGTCCGGGTCCTGCCCGCGCAGCACCGCGTCCAGCAGGACCGACTCGAGCCGCGAGTCCATCGCTCCGCGCATCTCCGCGGCCCGGGCGTACACGTCTGCGAGCGCGAACGCGACCTCGCGCGAGTAGTGGAGGATGTGCTCGCGGACGGGCGCCTGGTCGCGCTCGGCCAGCAGCTCCGGCACCCGCGTCTCGACGACGTCCACCATCGTCCGGATGAGCTGGAGGGCCCGCTGCAGCGAGATCGCCCCGGTGAGATCGGTGGGCGCGGGCCCGAAGACGTCCTGCAGGACGTGGCCCGTGGAGGTGGGCCGCTCGAACCACGTGAGGAAGCCCTGCAGGGCGCGCTGGGCCACGAGCCCGAGGGCGCTGCGCTCGTCCGGGGTGAGTCGGCGGTACCAGGGCAGGGTGGCGTCCAGCCGCTGCAGCACCGCCGTGTTCAGGGCCCCCAGGTGGCTCCTGAGGCGGGCCAGCCCGTCGGTGCTCACGGGGCGAGGGGCGGCGGGGCGGGGCTCGGGCATGCGCTTCATCCTAGGCGCGTGTTGTGGGGTTCCTACAGCGACGACGCCGGCCGCTCGCCTCCCTGGCGGAGGCGAGCGGCCGGCGTCGGGACGGGAGGGCGTCGGCCTCCCCGCGGCATGCGGGTCAGGCGTCGCCGCCCGCGATGCCGGTGGTGCCGGCGTTGACGTCGTCCAGGCGGTACTTCTCGTGCGCCTTCGCGGCCGTGCCCCGCTCGACCTCGCCCTCCTCCTCGAGGAGCTGCAGCGCGCGGACCACCATCGAGTGGGTGTCGATGAGGAAGTACCGACGGGCGGCGGCGCGGGTGTCCGCGAAGCCGAACTCGTCGGCGCCGAGCGCCGAGAAGCGGTTCGGCACGAACGGGCGGATCTGGTTCGTCCACGAGGTGGAGTAGTCCGAGGTGGCCACGATCGGGCCCTCGGCCCCCTGCAGCGCCTGCGTCACGTAGGGCACGCGCGGGGTGGCGGACGGGTCCTTCAGGGCGTCCTTCTCCGCCGCGACGGCGTCGCGGTACAGCTCGTTGTAGGAGGTCACCGACCACACGGAGGCGTTCACGCCCCACTCCTCGGAGAGGATCCGCTGGGCGTCGAGCGCCCACGGCACGGAGACGCCGGAGCCCAGGAGCTGGACCTTCGGGCCGTCGCCCTGGCCCTCGGAGAGGCGGTAGATGCCCTTGAGCAGGCCCTCCACGTCGAGGCCCTCGGGCTCCTCGATGTGGGTGATCGGCTCGTTGTACACCGTGAGGTAGTAGATGACGTTGCGGACGTCGTCCCCGCGGTCGTGGTCGCCGTACATGTCCTCCAGGCCCTGGCGCACGATGTGGGCGATCTCGTACGAGTACGCCGGGTCGTAGTGCTTCACGGCCGGGTTCGTGGACGCCAGGACGGGGGAGTGACCGTCCATGTGCTGGGTGCCCTCGCCGGCGAGGGTGGTGCGCCCGGCGGTGGCGCCGATCATGAAGCCGCGCGCGAGCTGGTCGCCTGCGGCCCAGATGTTGTCCGCGGTCCGCTGGAAGCCGAACATCGAGTAGAAGATGTACACCGGGATCATCGGCTCGCCGTGCGTGGAGTACGCCGTGCCGATCGCGTTGAACGCCGCGGTGGCGCCGTCCTCGTTGATGCCGACGTGGTAGATCTTCCCCTGCGGGGACTCCTTGTAGGACAGGAACAGGTCCCGGTCCACGGACAGGTAGTTCTGGCCCTTGGGGTTGTAGATCTTCGCGGTCGGGAAGAACGAGTCCATGCCGAAGGTGCGGGCCTCGTCCGGGATGATCGGCACGAAGCGCGGTCCCATGTTCTTGTCCCGCATCAGGTCCTTGAGCAGGCGCACGAACGCCATGGTCGTGGCGGCCTGCTGCTTGCCCGATCCCTTGCGGGCCTGCTTGTACGCGGACTCCGGGGGCAGCGGGATCGCGTGGTAGTCGCTGCGCCGCTCCGGCACGAAGCCGCCCAGCTCCTTGCGCCGCTCCATCATGTACGTGATCTCCGGAGCGTCGGCGCCCGGGTGGTAGTACGGGATGTCGTACGGGTCCTTCTCGATCTGCTCGTCCGAGATCGGGATGCGGTGGCGGTCCCGGAACACCTTGAGGTCGTCCACCGTCAGCTTCTTCATCTGGTGCGTGGCGTTGCGACCCTCGAAGGACTTGCCCAGGCCGTAGCCCTTGATGGTGTGGGCCAGGATCACGGTGGGCTGGCCCTTGTGCTCCATGGCGGCCTTGTAGGCGGCGTACACCTTCTTGTAGTCGTGGCCGCCACGCTTGAGGCCCCAGATCTCGTCGTCGGTCATGTCCGCCACCATCTCCTTGGTGACGGAGGACCGGCCGAAGAAGTGGTCGCGCACGAAGCCGCCGGACTCGGCCTTGTAGGTCTGGTAGTCGCCGTCGAGCGTCTCGTTCATGATGCGCACGAGCTCGCCCTCGTCGTCGGCCTCGAGCAGCGGATCCCACTCGCGGCCCCACAGGACCTTGATGACGTTCCAGCCGGCGCCCCGGAAGTAGGACTCCAGCTCCTGGACGATCTTGCCGTTGCCGCGCACCGGCCCGTCGAGACGCTGCAGGTTGCAGTTGATGACGAAGGTGAGGTTGTCGAGCTTGTCGTTGGCCGCGATGTGCAGCTGGCCGCGCGACTCGGGCTCGTCCATCTCGCCGTCGCCGAGGAAGGCCCACACGTGCTGGTCGGAGGTGTCCTTGATGCCGTTGTTGTGCAGGTACCGGTTGGTCTGCGCCTGGAAGATGGCGTTCATCGGCCCCAGGCCCATGGACACGGTGGGGTACTGCCAGAAGTGCGGCATCATCCGCGGGTGCGGGTAGGAGGGCAGGCCGTGGCCCTGGCGGGACTTCTCCTGGCGGAAGCCGTCGAGGTCCTCCTCGGTCAGGCGGCCCTCGAGGAAGGCTCGGGCGTAGTTGCCCGGCGAGGAGTGGCCCTGGAAGAAGATGTGGTCGCCGCCGCCCGGGTGGTCCTGGCCGCGGAAGAAGTGGTTCAGGCCCACCTCGTAGAGGGTCGCCTGGCCTGCGTAGGAGGAGATGTGACCGCCGACGCCGACGCCGTCGCGCTGGGCGCGCTGCACGAGGGCCATGGCGTTCCACCGCAGGTAGTTGCGGTAGCGGCGCTCGAGCTCCTCGTCGCCCGGGTACTCCGGCTCCTGGTCCGCCGGGATCGTGTTCACGTAGTCCGTGGTGGTCACGTAGGGCAGGGCGACGGACTGGGCGCTCGCGCGCTGCATGAGGGAGCGCATGATGTACTGCGCCCGCTCCGTGCCGCGCTCCTCGATGAGTCCGTCGAGGGACTCGATCCACTCCGACGTCTCCTGGGGATCCTTGTCCGGGAGCTGGTCGGTCAGACCGCTGCGGATCTGCGAGCTCTCTTCGGCTGCGCTCACGGTGCCTCCTGGTTCTCGTGCGGAGGGGTGCTCCGCGGTGGGCTGCGGGCAGACGATCCGGTCCGGGCCCGCGACGCCGAGCCGGGCGCGTCGCCCGGAGAGTGCGTCTGTTCCTCCCCAGAGTAGACCGGAGCCGCCGCGTCCGCCCGGCCGGAGGCCCCGGAACGGCGGCGTCCACGGCGTATGGTGGTCATCATCACCCGCTCGACGGCGCGGGCCGCAGTGCCCGCCACCATCAAGGAGGACCGGACACTATGCAGGCTGGGTCGACGCCGACCTCGACGGACAGCGCCCTGCTGGCGGAGCTCGCCCTCTCGAGGGGCGACCTGGTGCAGGAGTGGGGGTACGACGACGACGTCGACGTCACCTTCCGCGACGCGCTCGAGGACGCGCTCGGCGAGGAGCTGCTGACCGAGGACGACCAGGAGCCGGCGGACGCGGTCCTCTTCTGGTGGCGCGCGGACGACGGCGACGTCACCGATCTCGCGGACGCCCTCGTGGACGCCCAGCGCTCCCTCGATGCCGGCCCCGTCTGGATCATGACCCCCCGCAAGGGGCGCCCCGGCCACGTCAGCCCGGCGGACGTCGCCGAGGCCGCCTCCACCGCGGGCCTGCACGCCACCACCGGGGCCGGTGCCTCCGAGGACTGGGCCGCTCAGAAGCTCGTCCAGAAGCGCGGTGGCTGAGCCCCCGTCCGGCGGGACGCGGGGCGCCGACGTCGTCCCCGCGCTGCGCGACGACCACGGCCAGAGGTGGCCGTGGCCGCCGACGCGCGGGCCCGAGGACGCCGCCGCGCCGCGGGGCACGTGGCTCGTCTTCCTGCCCGGGGCGTTCACACCGGTGTGCACGGGCGAGCTCGGCTGGCTCAGGGCGCTCGCCGAGGACGTGGCGGTCGACGATGTGGCTGTCCGCGTGGTCTCGTGTGACGCCGCCCCCGTGCTGCGCCGCGTCCGCGAGGAGCTGGCACTGCCGGAGCCGCTCACCCTGCTCTCCGATTTCTGGCCCCACGGCGCGGCCTGCCGTGCCCTCGACGTCTTCGACGCGGAGACCGGGCGGCCCCGCCGCGTCTCCGTGCTGCTCGACGCGGACGGGGTCGAGGTCGCGCGCGTGGTCGCCGCCCCGGGACAGGCACGCACCCGGGGCGAGCACGAGGCGGCGACGCGCGACCTGCTCGCTCACCGGTAGCCTGGACGGACACCGGCACCTGTAGCTCAGTTGGTCAGAGCATCTCGTTTACACCGAGAGGGTCGGGGGTTCGAGTCCCTCCGGGTGCACCGATCGCGCGGCCATGACATGGCGTGACACCCCGCCCCGTCATGTCGCTGGCCCGCCGAGCGCGTGTGAGACCATGCTCACCATCATGAGCTCCTCGACAGAGTCCTTGCGCGCCCCCGTTCCGCCCTCGCGGTGGGCCGAGGTGCGCTCCGGCGTCGCCGTGACGCTGGGCGCCGGCCTCGGCCTGTTCCCGCTGGGCATGGCCTTCGGGATGCTCGTGGTCCAGGCCGGGCTGCCCGCGTGGGTCGCACCCCTGTTCTCCGTGGTCGTGTTCGCCGGGTCCGTCGAGCTGCTGCTCGTCTCGCTGGTGGTGGCGGGCACGCCGCTGCTCACGATCGCCGTGACGGTGTTCCTGGTGAACTTCCGCCACGTGTTCTATGCGTTCAGCTTCCCGCTGCGCGTGGTCCGGGGGCGCCTCGCGCGGATCTACTCGATGGGTGCCCTGATCGACGAGGCCTACGCCATCGCCGCCGCCCGGCCCCGCGGCTGGACCGGCCCCCGACTGGTGGCCATGCAGGTCGCTTTGCAGGCGTACTGGGTGCTCGGGGGCCTCGCCGGGGTGGCCGTGGCCTGGCTGCTGCCCGGGCCGGTGGAGGGCCTGGAGTTCGCGCTCGTCGCCCTCTTCATCGTGCTCGCCATGGACGCCGCCCGCACACGCGCCCAGCTGCCCCTCGTGCTGGCGGCCGCGGTCGCCGTCGGGGTGGCCCTGCTGATGGCACCGGCACAGGTGCTCGTCGTCGCCTTCGCCCTCTACGCCGCGGTGCTGATCGCGTTCCACGTGCTCGCCGCGCGCGGGACCGCCCTGCCGCTGCCTGAGCCCGTGCCCGTCACCGGGCCGGTGCCCGTCGTCGCCGCGGCGGGGGAGCGGGCCGTCACGGATGCCGAGCCCGGCGTCGAGGAGGACCCCCGATGACCGGCGCCGCGTACCTGGTGGCCGCGGCCGTCGTCGCGGGCCTCGTGACCTTCTGCCTGCGCGCGTTGCCGTTCGCACTGCTGCAGCCGCTGCGGGAGTCCGTGCTCGCCGCGCGGCTGGCGGTGTGGATGCCTGCCGGCGTGCTGACCATCCTGGCCCTCGTGATGCTGCTCGACGCCGCGGCGCTGGCCCCTGGAGAGCCCGTGGACGGGACGCGGGTGGCCCACGCGCTGATCGCGGCGGCGGTGACAGTCGTCGTGCATCTGCTGGCCGGGCGGCGGACCCTGGTCTCGATCGCCGCCGGCACGCTGGCGTACGTGCTGTTGGTCAACCTGGCCTGACCGGCGGCGGGGCGGGCTCGCCCAGGCGTTCGGCCCATGCGCGGGTCGCCGCGGCGAGGCGCCGGCCGTAGGCGGTGACCCCGTCTGACAGCGTCCCGGCGTTGTAGAGCGTCCCCGCCCGGGCGATCCCCTCCGCGGAGAGGTCGCCGCGCAGGTGACCGCGCAGGATCTCCAGCCCCAAGGCCAGGTTGTCCTCCGGCTCCCACAGGTGGAGGCCGTGCTCCGCCGCCTGCGCGAAGTACGGCGGCCACGTGATCTGCGCGGGCCCCACGCCGTTGGACTTCTCACCCTGCGCCACCCGGGCCACGAGCTCCTCGTAGCGCTCCCGGGTTACGGGGACGTCCGTCCCGCGCGGGGCGCTGTGCACGCCGCCGGCGTCGTGCCCGAAGACGTTCCGGCCGCCGGACTCGAGCTCGGCCAGGGCCGCCGCCACCGCGAGCGGAACGTCCGCCCGGCGTGCGGCGGCCACGATCGCCGCGGCGTTGTCGAGGTGTCGGCCGAGCGTCGCCGTCGGGTCGGAGGAGCGGTCGCGGGCGGAGCGGCGGGTGAGGAGGTCGCGGAGCAGGCCCATCGGCCCACCCTCCCGCATCCCGGGTTGAGTTGTCGCGGGTGACGGGCCCGCGCACCCGCGACAACTCAACCCGGGATGCGGGGCAGGGGCCGGGCGGCGGCGCGTCGTCGGCGTCCGGGGCGCACTAGGGTGGAGCGCATGTCCGCGACCCCCCTCGGCTTCTGGAAGCTGCCCGCACGTCCCGACGGCGCCGCCCGTCACCTCGCCGTCATCACCGGGGGCGAGGCGCAGCAGACCATGCTCTTCCTCCAGGACGGGCAATGGTCCATCCTCGCCCTCTTCCAGGACGAGCTGGCCGGCAAGGCCGCCGCCCGCACCCTGGACGCGCTCCTGCAGTCCGTCACCTGTCTGCGCATGGGCGGCCGTGACGTCCTCGACGGTGCCGACACCCCGCGGCCCGGTATCGAGTGGGCCGGCTACGACCGCGAGTTCGAGGAGGCCGACGTGGCCGAGCAGCGCGACGTCGAGCCGCGCGGCCGGATCTGGATCCTCCCCGCCACGGACGGCGCCTCCGTCGGCCTCAAGCTTCCCGGGCACCGCCGGTACGACGACGCCGTCGCGCAGTTCGCCGACGTCGACGCGGCGCGTGCCGCCGTCGCGGCGATCGACGAGCTCCTGGGCGTCGGCCCGCGCGGCTGAGCAGGCCGACACTCGTCGGCCCGGGGCCGCGACCGTTCGCCTCCCAGGGTTCACCTGCTGTTCACGCGGCTGCGCTGCCGGGCCCGGCTTCCTCGTCCGCCGCCCGCCCATAATGGTGGACAGAGCACAGGCCGCGGCCCGCCGCCGTCGTACCGAGGAGGGGGACGGACGGGCACGGTGACGCACCCAGTGAAGGAGACGGTCCATGGAGCTGCTGCAGCCCGACGCCCCCCGCGAGAACCTCCGCGAGTTCATCGACAAGCTGCGCGACGGCGGCTACACCGTCTCGGACGGCCACACCAACGATCCCGACCTGATCGATCCGCAGGGCCGTGCCGTGGAGACGTGGAGGGAGGACTACCCGTACGAGACGCGCATGACGCGCGAGGAGTACGAGCTGGAGAAGTACCGCCTGCAGATCGAACTGCTCAAGCTGCAGTACTGGGGCGAGGACACCGGCCAGCGCCACATCATCGTCTTCGAGGGCCGCGACGCCGCCGGCAAGGGCGGCACCATCAAGCGCTTCACCGAGCACCTGAACCCCCGCACCGCCCGCGTCGTGGCCCTCAACAAGCCCTCGGACCGCGAGCTCGGCCAGTGGTACTTCCAGCGCTACATCCAGCACTTCCCCACGGCGGGCGAGATCGTGCTGTTCGACCGATCGTGGTACAACCGCGCCGGCGTCGAGCGCGTGATGGGCTTCGCCACGGACGAGCAGTACCGCCGCTTCATGAACCAGGTGCCGCTGTTCGAGAAGATGCTCGTGGACGACGGCATCCACCTCACCAAGTTCTGGTTCTCTGTCACGCAGACCGAGCAGCGCACGCGCTTCGCGATCCGCCAGATCGACCCGGTCCGCCAGTGGAAGCTCTCGCCCATGGACCTCGAGTCCCTGGACCGCTGGGAGGCGTACACGGAGGCCAAGGAGGCCATGTTCCTCCACACGGACACGGACCACGCCCCGTGGATCTCCATCCGCTCCAACGACAAGAAGCGGGCCCGCCTCAACGCGATGCGCTACTTCCTGTCCCAGTTCGAGTACGAGGGCAAGGACCACGAGGTCGTCGGCACCCCGGACCCGCTGATCGTGCGCCGCGGCCGCGACGCCGTGGGGGACTGACCGCGGTCGACGTAGGCTGGGGGCGGGTCCGTGTCCGGCACGGCCCGTCCCACCGTCCGAGCCACAGGAGGCCCCCGCGATGACCGAGCAGACCACCACCGTCCCCGTCGGCGCCGCCGACATCGGCGTCACGGGCCTGGCGGTGATGGGCGCGAACCTCGCGCGCAACTTCGCCCGCCACGGCTACACGGTGGCCCTGCACAACCGCAGCCGGGCCCGCACGGACCAGCTCGTGGCCGAGCACGGTGACGAGGGTGCGTTCGTGGCGACGGAGACGCTCGCCGAGCTCGTGCAGTCCCTCGCCGTGCCGCGCCGGGTGCTCATCATGGTCAAGGCGGGCGCCCCCGTGGACGCCGTCATCGACCAGCTCGTCCCCCTGCTGGACGAGGGCGACATCGTCATCGACGCCGGCAACTCCCATTACGAGGACACCCGCCGCCGCGAGGCGGCCCTCGCCGAGAAGGGCCTGCACTTCGTGGGCGTCGGTGTCTCCGGCGGCGAGGAGGGTGCCCTGCACGGTCCGGCGATCATGCCCGGCGGTCCGGAGAAGTCCTACGAGGCCCTCGGTCCGATGCTCGAGAAGATCTCCGCGCAGTTCGAGGGGGAGCCGTGCTGCGCCTGGGTCGGCACGGACGGCGCCGGCCACTACGTGAAGATGGTCCACAACGGCATCGAGTACGCGGACATGCAGGTCATCGGCGAGGCCTACGACCTGCTGCGTCGCGTGGGCGGCCTCGAGCCCGCCGAGCAGGCCGAGGTGTTCACGGCGTGGAACCAGACCGACCTGGCCTCCTACCTCATCGAGATCACGGCCGAGGTGCTCGCGCAGGTGGACGCGGCCACGGGCCGCCCGCTCGTGGACGTGATCGTGGACGAGGCCGGGCAGAAGGGCACCGGCCGCTGGACCGCGATCTCGGGTCTCGACGTCGGCTCCCCGGTGGCCGCGATCGCCGAGTCCGTCTTCGCCCGCTCGCTGTCCTCTCAGCGCGCGGTGCGCGAGGTCGCCCGTGAGACCCTCGCGGCCGGCGTCGACGAGGAGGCGCAGCGCGCCCCGCAGGACACGGACGCGTTCGTGGAGGACGTGCGCCAGGCGCTGTTCGCCTCCAAGCTCGTGGCCTACGCGCAGGGCATGGACATGCTCGCGGCCGCCGCCGAGGAGTACGGCTGGTCGCTGGACCTGGGCACCATCGCCTCGCTGTGGCGGGACGGCTGCATCATCCGCGCCGACCTGCTCGACGTGATCATGCAGGCCTTCGGCGGCCGCGACACCTCCCGCCATCCGGCGCCGGGCACCCGCGCCCCCGGCCAGCCGCTCAACCTGCTCTTCGCCCCCGAGTTCGCCCAGGCGATCGCCGAGGCCCTGCCGGCCTGGCGCCGCGTCGTCGGCACCGCCGTCGCCGCGGGCGTGCCGGTCCCGGTGTTCTCCTCGGCCCTGGCGTACTACGACGGCCTGCGGGCCGACCGCCTGCCGGCCGCCCTCGTGCAGGGCCAGCGCGACTACTTCGGCGCCCACACCTACCTGCGCGTGGACCGCGAGGGCTCGTTCCACACGCTGTGGTCCGGCGACCGCACCGAGGTCGACGGCGAGGGCGTGCCCGTGGTCATGCCGCAGCCGACCGAGGGCGACCCCACGCAGGACTGACCCGGCGTGGACCCGGCCCTCAGATCCAGAGGGCCGGGTCCACGTACTCCGCGGGGTCCACGAGCGGCTTGCCCTCGGACGGGCCCTTGCGCGGTCGGACGGTGGCCGGCACGCCGGTGGCGATCGCGTCGGCGGGGGTGTCCTTCACGACGACGGCGTTGGCGCCCACCGCCGTCCCCTCCCCGATCTCGACGGGCCCGAGGATCTTGGCGCCGGCCCCCACCACGACGCCGTCGCGCAGCGTGGGGTGCCGCTTCACCTTGGCCAGGGAGCGGCCGCCGAGGGTGACCCCGTGGTACAGCATCACGTCGTCGCCGATCTCCGCGGTCTCGCCGATCACGACGCCCATGCCGTGGTCGATGAAGAACCGGCGACCGATCGAGGCGCCGGGGTGGATCTCGATGCCCGTGGCCGCGCGCGTGACCTGCGAGAGCACGCGGGCGGGCATCTTCAACCGGTCGTGCCGCCACATCCGGTGCGCGACGCGGTGCGCCCACACGGCGTGCAGACCCGAGTAGACGAGGGCCACCTCGAGGTCACCGCGCGCCGCCGGGTCATGGCTGCGGACGGTCGCGATGTCTTCCTTGATGCGGGAGAACAGTCCCACGGGCGGCCCCTTCGGGTCGGTGCGGTCGGTGAGCGGGCGGCGGTCAGCCGCGGATGTCCTCGAAGAGGGCGGTGGAGATGTAGCGCTCGCCGAAGTCACACACGATGGCGACGATCAGCTTGCCCTCGGACTCGGGCTTGGCGGCCTCCTTGAGGGCGGCCGAGATGATCGCGCCGGTGGAGATGCCGCCGAGGATGCCCTCCTCGGTCCCGAGCCGACGGGCGGTCTCGATGGACTCCTCGAAGGCGGCCGGGTAGACCTCGTCGTAGAGGTCGGTGTCCAGGATCTCGGGCACGAAGTTCGCGCCGATGCCCTGGATCTTGTGCGGGCCGGCCTGGCCGCCGGAGAGGATGGGGGAGTCGGCCGGCTCGACGGCGATGAGCTTCACGTCCGGCTTCTGCTCGCGCAGGTACCGGCCCGCGCCCGTGATGGTGCCGCCGGTGCCGACGCCGGCGATGAACACGTCCACGGCGCCCTCGGACGCGTCCCAGATCTCCGGGCCGGTGCCCCTGTAGTGGGCCTGGACGTTGGCCTGGTTCGCGAACTGCTGCGCCCAGATGGAGTTCGGGGTGCTGCGGACGATCTCCTGGGCGCGCTCGAGGGCGCCGCGCATGCCGTCTGCACCGGGGGTCAGCACGATCTCGGCGCCGAACGCCTTGAGCATCACGCGGCGCTCGGTGGACATGGTCTCGGGCATGGTCAGGATCACGCGGTAGCCGCGCGCCGCGCCGACCATGGCCAGGGCGATGCCGGTGTTGCCGGAGGTGCCCTCCACGATGGTGCCGCCGGGGGTCAGCTCGCCGGCCGCCTCCGCGGCGTCGACGATGGCGGTGCCGATGCGGTCCTTCACCGAGTTGGCCGGGTTGTAGAACTCGACCTTCACGGCGACGTCGCCGGGCAGGTCCTTCGCGAGGCGGTTCAGCCGGACCAGGGGCGTGTTGCCGACCGCCTGGGTGATGTCGTCGAGGATGCGGGCCATGGTGATACCTCCGGTGGTGGTGCGCCTCGGGGCGCGGGCGATCTAGTGGGTGTTCCTGCGTCAGGCTATCGAGCCGCGGCGCCGCTCAGGCGTCCACGAGCCACGCGGAGTAGTTCCGGCGCACCTTCGCGAGCTTCGGATCGATGACCACACGGCAGTATCCGTTGGAACGGCGCCGCGCATAGAAGTCCTGGTGAATGTCCTCGGCCGGGTGCCACGCGGACGCCGGCTCGACGCGTGTGACGATGGGGCTGTCATAGTTCGCCTGCGCCCGGGCGATCTCGTCCGCGAAGAACCGGGCCTCGGCCTCGTCGTGGGCGAAGACGGCCGATCGGTACTGGGTGCCGACGTCGGCCCCCTGGCGGTTCAACGACGTGGGGTCGTGGCCGGTGAAGAACAGATCCATGATCACCTCGGGCGGCACGACGGCGGCGTCGAAGCGCACGCGGACCGCTTCGGCGTGGCCGGTGGTCCCGGTGCACACGGACTCGTAGCTCGGGGCGGGGTCGTCGCCTCCGGTGTAGCCGGACTCGACGGCGAGCACGCCCCGCACGCGACGGTAGACGGCGTCGAGGCACCAGAAGCAGCCGCCGGCGAGCGTCAGCTCGCGGACGTCGGCGGGCGCGTCGGAGGCGCCGAGGGGCTCGGTACGGGGGGAGTCGGTCATGGCAGGCACAGCAACGCGGCCCGCGCTTTTCATTCCCGACGGCGCCGCGCCGTGCCCTCACCCAGGGCCGCCGGGTCGTGCGTGCCCGGGCCGGGTGGGCCATCATGGCCGGTATGACCGTGTCCCGTCCCACCGTCCCCGTCTCGCCGGTGCATGCCCTGGCCCCGCCGACGCTCGGGCAGGTCCTCGAGGTCGTCCAGGGGCTGTGGCCGCGGGAGCTGGCGGAGCCGTGGGACGCCGTCGGGCCGGTGGCCGGGCGCCCGGAGGCCCCGGTGCGGACCGTCCTGTGGGCGCTGGATCCCGTGCAGGCCGTGGCCGACGAGGCCGTCGCCCGCGGGGCCGACCTCGTGGTCACCCACCACCCGCTCCTGCTGCGCGGGACCTCGTCCGTCGCCGCCGTCGGACACGCCGCCGCCGCGAAGGGCCGCCTGCTGCACACCCTGATCGAGCACCGCATCGCCCTGCTGGCCGCGCACACCAACGCCGACGTCGTCGTGGACGGCGTCTCGGACGTGCTGGCCCGTGCCGTCGGCGTCACCGGGGCGCTCTCGCCCCTGACGACCTCTGCCGCCGGCACCGGGGCCGAAGGCATCGGCCGGGTGGGCGACCTGCCCGAGGAGACCGACCTGGCCGCCTTCGCCCGGGCCGTGCACGCGGCGTTGCCCGCCACGGCCGGCGGCGTGCGCGTGGCGGGCGATCCCGCCCAGCGCATCCGCCGCGTCGCCGTGTGCGGCGGTGCCGGAGACAGCCTCTTCGACGCGGTCCGCGCGTCCGGCGCGGACGTCTACGTCACCGCCGATCTGCGCCACCACCCGGCCTCGGAGGCCCGGGAGACGGCCGCGCCGGGGGAGGGACGTCCCGCGCTCGTGGACGTCTCGCACTGGGCGAGCGAGTCCCTATGGCTCGAGCACGGCGCCCGCGCCCTGGAGGCCGCCCTGGCGGAGCGGGGACTGGGCGTCACCACCCTGTTCTCAGATCACCGCAGCGACCCCTGGGACTTCCTGGTCGGGGGAGAGCGGGCCGACGAGGGGAGTCACGCATGAGTGAGGTCACCGCACCGCCGGCCGTCCAGGCCCGGCTGCTGGAGCTGCAGGAGCTCGACACGGCCCTGGACCAGGCCCGCGCCGCCGTCCGTCGGCTCAAGGCAGACCCGGAGCACGCCCGGCTGCGCGCCCGCGCGCTGGAACTCGAGGAGGCGTTGCCCGGCCTCGAGGATGCCGCCCGCACCGCCGACCGGGCGGGGGCCGAGGCCACCGAGAAGGCCGCCGCCACCCGCGCCCGTCGGGAGCGGCTCGAAGCGGGCCAGGGCGGGTCCAAGGAGCTGCAGGCCATGCAGCACGAGGACGACACGCTCACCGCACTGCTCGATGACCACGAGGCCGCGGCGCTCGAGGCCATGGAGGCCGCCGACGCCGCCGAGTCCCGGCTCGCGAAGGGCCACGCCGCTCTGGAGCAGGCACGGGCCGAGGTCGAGGCCCGCGCGGCGGAGGTGCGCCGCGAGGGGCAGGCCGTGACCCAGCGTGGCCGGGACCTCACCCAGCGCCGGGCGGCGTTGGCCGCGGAGTTCCCCGCGTCGTTGCTGGCCCTGTACGAGCAGGCGCGGGAGCGCAACGGCGGCATCGGCGCGGCCCGGCTCGTCGGGAACCGGTCCGCGGCCGCGGGCACGGAGCTGTCACCGGCGGAGGTCGCGCGCATCCGGGCCCTCCCGCCGGCCGCCGTCGCCCGCTGCCCCGAGTCCGGCGCCATCCTCATCCGGGACTGACCCCGGGCCCCGCCCCCGGCGCGGTCAGTAGAGTGGGGGGCCGCGTCGGACGGCGCGACCACGGACACGAGGAGGCGCACGGTGAGCGGACGAGTCCTGCAGGTGGAGGCCGACGGCGGGTCGCGGGGCAACCCCGGCGTCGCCGGCTACGGCGCCCTGGTGCGCGACCCGGCCACAGGCGAGATCCTCCGGACCGACGCCGCTCCGCTGGGGAAGGCGTCCAACAACGTGGCCGAGTACTCCGGGCTCGTGGCCGGGCTGCGGATGGCCCGGGACCTCGACCCGGAGGCCCGGGTGCACGTGCTGATGGACTCCAAGCTCGTGGTGGAGCAGATGTCCGGGCGGTGGAAGATCAAGCACGACGACATGCGGCGCCTCGCGGCCGAGGCCCGGGCCGTGCTGCCCCCCGAGCGCGTCAGCTACGAGTGGATCCCGCGCAACCGGAACAAGGACGCCGACCGCCTCTCCAACGAGGCCATGGACGCCGGCGCGCGGGGCGGCCAATGGGACGCGGGCGCGTCCGAGGTGCCGGTCGCGGCCCCCGCGGCCGCGGGGTCGACCGCCGCGGAGGCGTCCACGACCTCCGCGTCGGCGGTGGCCGGGTCCGGCCTCGAGGCCGACGCGGACGTCCGGGCCGTGGAGGCGGACGGGCCCGACGCCGTCGCCTCGCCGGAGGATGCGACCCCGGCGCCCGCGCCCACGGGCCGGCTGCACCACGTGGAGATCTGGGTCGCGGATCTGGCGGCGGCCGAGGCGAGCCTCGGCTGGCTGTTCGGCGAGCTCGGCTACGTGCCCGGCGAGGGGTGGGCCGAGGGCCGGACGTACCAGGGGGCGGGGGAGTACCTCGTGCTCGAGGCCGGGCCCGACGTCGCCGCGGGCGCCCACGAGCGCACCCGCCCGGGACTGAACCACCTGGCCTTCCGGGCCGGATCACGCTCCCGCGTGGACGAGCTCACCGCCGCCGCGCGCGGCCGGGGGTTCCGCCTGCTCTTCGAGGACCGCCACCCGCACGCCGGGGGAGCGGACCACTACGCCGCCTACCTCGAGACCGCGGACGGCTTCGAGGTGGAGCTGGTGGCCGTCGAGGACTGAGGCCGCGTCCGGGCGGACCGCGCCTCGTCCGGGATCATCCCTCGGGCAGGATCACCCGCAGCGCGCCGGGCTTGCCGCCGGACGGCCGGGCCAGCTCGACCTCCCAGCCGGGGCCGTCCCCGGCCCGCGCGACCACGTCCGCCACGCGGTCCAGCGTCGAGGTCTCCCGCGCCCCCGCCTCCAGGAGCGCGCGGGCCACGAGGCCGCGGGTGTGCTTGGCGAAGTGCGAGACGACGGTCCGCTCGCCGTCGCGCAGCTGGAACACGTCGACCGCGAGGGTCCGCTCCGCCGGTGCCCGCCACTGGGCCGCGTAGCCTCCGGAGCGGCAGTCGACGACGGGCCCGCCGTCCCGTGCGGCGAGCGCGTCGAGGGCGGGGGTCAGGACGGGGCGCCAGTGCGCGGCCAGCCCGGGCAGCCCGGGCAGCTTCGCGCTGACGGGCAGCCGGAAGGCGGGGATCCGGTCCGCCAGCGCGGTGGCGCCGAACAGCGCGGAGAAGACCAGCACGGACAAGCGGGCGCGGCGCTTCGCCGCCGCCGACAGCGAGGCGTGGTCGAGCGCGTCGAAGAGCACGCCCGTGAACACCCGGTGACCGGGCGCGGCGGGGGCGACGGCCAGGCGCGTGTTCGCCTCGACCTCGCCGGCGAGCGACGCTCCGACGCCGAGGGTCGTCAGGGCATCCGGGGCGGCCGAGACCGCGGCGAGCCGCGTGAGCAGGTCCGCGCGGGCGCCCGTCACCGCGGCGTCGTCGGCCAGGGCGAGGGAGTCGAGGTCGAGCGGGGCCCCGGAGCGGGGTGCGGTCTTGCCCTCGGAGGGCGGCAGCAGGATCAGCACCGGGCCAGCCTAGCCAGGCGCCCCCGGACCGACGCGCGGACGGGCCGGGCCGACGTCGTCGTCCGGACCTGGCACAGTGGTGGGGTCCGCACAGCCGCCCCGCATCCCAGGAGTCGCCCGATGACCGCCATGAACGTGTTCGGCGTGGTGTACCCGTTCGTCCTGCTCGTGATCGCGGCCGCCGTGTGGCTCGGGGTCCGCTCCAGCGGGCGGGAGCGCACGCACGCCTCCGCTCTGGAGCACCGCCTGCGGGAGCGCACCTTCACGGGGCAGGACCGCGTGACGCTCGAATGGCCCCGGGACCGGCGACACCCGAGCCTGGCGAAGGTCGTCTCGATCGGCGAGTCGTACGGGTACCGGCTGCTGGACAAGCGGGAGCGCGAGCACGTGGTGGAGCTCGAGTTCGAGCGGATCCTCGACGACGAGGGGTTCTGACCCCAGCCGGGGGCCGTGAGGCGGGACGGACCGGCTGTAAGCCGGGTTCTGTGCCTCGCGCGCGTTGCCCCGCGCGAGGTGACGGCCATCCATCTGGGCCCGCCATCGCTGACGGGCTCGAGCGGCCAACCCGGACGCTGGGGCGAGCAGCCCTCGTGACGCGTCCTGTTCGGCCTTGCACCGGATGGGGTTTACCGAGCCGGCCCCGTCACCGGGGCCGCTGGTGGTCTCTTACACCACCCTTTCACCCTTACCGCCGCGCACACGGCGCGGAGGCGGTCTTCTCTCTGTGGCACTGGCCCGCGGGTCGCCCCGGGTGGATGTTGTCCACCATCCTGCTCTGCGGTGCCCGGACTTTCCTCGCACCCCCGCAGGGGCACGCGGCCGTCCGCCGATCCGTCCCGACCGACCAGTCTACGCCCCGCCGAGGCCGCGGGGCCGCTGCGGACGCGTCCTCGCCTAGAATGGAGGCGCCCGCCGACAACGAGGTCGGGGGATGGGGCCTGCCCAGGACGGCCCCGCCAGGTTTCAAGGAAGGACTCCCGTGGCAGACACCGCCTCGACCCAGACCCCCGAGTGGAACACGCAGCAGAAGCTCGCGGAGAAGATGGTCCCCCTGCTGGGCACCCTGTACCGCGAGCACAACGTGGTCACCTCGATCTACGGGCGCTCCCTCGTGAACCGCGGCGTGATCGACATCATCAAGGCCCACCGCTACGCCCGCCGCGTGCAGCAGGCTCCGCTGAGCGTCGAGTCCACCTACCCGCTGGTCGAGGCCATGGCTGCGATGGACCTGGGCGCCGCCACCATCGACCTGGCCGAGCTGGCCGCCAAGCAGAAGGCCTCGGGCCAGGACGTCCAGGCCTTCCTGGACGCCGAGCTCGCCGAGGTCAAGGGCAAGGCCGGTGAGGGCCTGGGCGAGACCCAGGACGTCGTGCTCTACGGCTTCGGTCGCATCGGCCGCCTGCTGGCCCGCATCCTCCTCGACCACGCCGGCGGTGGCTCCAAGCTGCGCCTGCGTGCCGTCGTCGTGCGCAAGAACTCGGAGGACGACCTGATCAAGCGCGCCTCCCTGCTGCGCCGCGACTCGATCCACGGCCCGTTCGACGGGACGATCGTGGTGGACGAGGACCGCGACGTGATCACCGCCAACGGCACTGAGATCCAGGTCATCTACTCGAACGACCCGACCACGGTGGACTACACCTCCTACGGCATCAAGGACGCGCTGGTCGTCGACAACACCGGACGCTGGCGCGACGACGAGGGTCTGTCCCAGCACCTGCAGGCCAAGGGCGCCGCGAAGGTCCTGCTGACCGCCCCGGGCAAGGGCGAGATGAAGAACATCGTGTACGGCGTGAACTCGGACGACATCACGCCCCAGGACACCATCATCTCGGCGGCCTCCTGCACCACCAACGGGATCACCCCGGTGCTCAAGGTCATCCAGGACGACTACGGCATCGACCACGGCCACGTGGAGACCGTGCACGCCTACACCAACGACCAGAACCTCGTGGACAACTTCCACAAGGGCGCCCGTCGTGGCCGTGCCGCCGGCATGAACATGGTGCTCACCGAGACCGGCGCCGCCAAGGCCGTGGCCAAGGCCCTGCCCGAGCTCAAGGGCAAGCTCTCCGGCAACGCCATCCGCGTCCCCACCCCGGACGTGTCCATGGCCATCCTGAACCTCGAGCTGACCAAGCCCACCTCGGTGGGGGAGCTGAACGCCCGCCTGAAGCAGGAGTCCCTCACCGGCCCCCTGCGCGGCCAGGTCGGCTACGTGGACTCCCCGGAGGTCGTGTCCACCGACTTCGTCGGCTCGGACCGCGCCGGCGTCGTGGACGGCCTGGCGACCCTCGTGAACAACGACGGCAAGAACGCGATCCTCTACGTCTGGTACGACAACGAGTACGGCTACTCGCACCAGGTGATCCGCGTGGTGGAGAAGATGGCGGGCCAGCAGGTCCCCGCCTTCCCGCAGGCCTGACCCGCCGATGACCGACGGCCCGTCCCCGCGGAGGGGACGGGCCGTCGTCGTGTGCCGACCGGGTCGGACGTGGAGCCGAGGCTCAGGCCTCGTCGTCCCCGTGGTCGCCGTCGGGGCCGTGCTCGTGGTCTTCGTGGTCGTCGGCGTCGTGGCCGAAGGGGTCCTCGTCCGTGCCGGGCAGCCACGTCACACCGGGCACGTTCAGACGCTCGGCCCGCTGCGCGCGCTTCCAGCGCCGCTGCCATTTGCCCTCGAGCCGGTTCACGTAGAGGGTGCCGTTGAGGTGGTCGTACTCGTGCTGCATGATGCGCGCGAACCAGCCCTCGGCCTCGAACTCGAACATCTCGCCGTCCACGCGCTGGCCGGACAGGCGCACGCGGGTCGGGCGCTGCAGGGGGAAGCCGAGCCCGGGCACCGAGAGGCAGCCCTCGGTGTGCTCGTCCGGGTGCGGGTCCTCCCGCGGGGCCTTGTCCAGGTGGGTCAGCACGGGGTTGATCACGTGGCCCACGTTCGGCGCGTCGCCGGAGTCCGGGAACGTCCACGTGAAGATCCGCAGCCCGACCCCGACCTGCGGGGCGGCCAGGCCCACGCCGTGCGCGGCGTCCTGCGTGACGTACATGTCCTCGATCAGCTCGCGAATCTCGTCGTCGATCACCTCAACCTCGGCCGCGCGCCTGTGCAGCACGGGCTCGCCGTAGACGGTGATGGGACGGATGGAGGCCATGGCACTGCGCTTCCCGGCCCGGGCTGCGGGCCTGCGTGGATAGGGGGACGGGGGAGTCCCCAGCCTACCGCCGGCGACACCACGACGACGGCGGTCATTCCGCGGCAAGGGCCTCCAGCGCCTCCGGGTCCAGCAGCGTCACCCGCGGGCCCTCGATGGCGATCAGGCCGTCGTCGGCGAGGCGGCGCAGCCCGCGGCTGAACGCCTCGGGGGTGGTGCCCAGCAGCGAGGCGACGTCCTTCTTCGGCGCGGCCAGCACCACGACGAGGTCGGCCTCGTCCCGGAGGGCCGGCAGGCCGAGCAGATGTCCGGCGATCCGTGCGGTGACAGGCTGATGCTCCCGGGCCAGCCGTTGTTCAGCCTCGGCCAGGCGGACGGCCAGCGTCCGCATCACGCGTCCCCCGATGCCCGGATGCTCGGCCAGGAGTCGGGCGACCTCGGCGTGGGAGAAGGTGCACAGGCGGGTCGCGGCCACGGCGCGCGCCCCATGCCGGGCCGGCTCGCCCGTGAGGAACTCGTGCTCGCCCACGGAGTCCCCCGGCTCGACCATCCGCACCACGCGTTCCCGGCCGGTCGCTGAGCCGAGCGTCAGCGCCAGGCGGCCGCTGTGCACGACGCACAGGCGGTCCGTGCGGTCACCGGCCAGGTGCAGGGCATCGCCGGCCTCGAGCACGAGCGGCCGCGCCAGGGCGGAGACCCGGCGCAGCTGCTCCAGATCCAGCCCGGTGAACAGCGGGACCCGGGCCGCGCACGGCTCTGGTTCATCCACGGGGATGAGGGGCAGGTCGATACGCACGCCATCAGCCTCCCACACGGCGGCTTGACCGCGGTCAAGGCGTACCCGCCGTCCCCTTCGTAGCGTCAGTGACATCCCCGGAGGACGGGGATCGGACCGGGCGCCCGCCCCGTCTGCTCAGCCTCACCGGCGGCCGCGCCGGTGACGACCGACTGGAGTGACCATGACCCCCACCACGCACACCCTGCTCCGCGCCGAGGGCTTCAGCTGCCCCTCGTGCGTCCGGAAGATCGAGAAGGCCCTCGACGCCCTGCCCGGCGTGACCGGCGCGCAGGTCCACTTCGAGACCCAGCGCATCGAGGTCGACCACGACCCGCAGACCACCACTGCCCAGGACCTCGTCGAGGCCGTCGCCAAGGTCGGCTACACCGCCCGGCCGTCGGCCTTCTGACCCCGCCCTCCCCCGACGAACGGAGTCCGCCATGTCCACCCCCGCCGTCACACGTCCGGGCCGCCCTCGTGCCCGGTTCACGTTGTCCCGCCGCTGGCGGCGCCCCGTGGTGGCCGGCCTGCTGATCGCCGTCTCGCTCGTGCTGGCGCCCGAGCAGCTGGCCCACGGGACCGGACACCTCGTGGCGGCGGGCCTGATGCTCGCCGCCGCCGTCGTGGCCGGCCTGCCGATCGCGCGCGACGCGATCGCCGCCCTGCGGGTGAAGACCGTCGGCATCGACCTGCTCGTCGCCACCGCCGCGATCGGCGCGTCCCTGCTCGGCAATTTCTGGGAGGCCGCCGCCGTGACCTTCCTCTTCGCCCTCGGCCACGCCCTCGAGGACGCGACCCTGTCTCAGACTCGCTCGGCGCTCGCGGACCTCGTCTCCACGGCGCCCGAGACCGCCGTCGTCGTGGACGCAGACGGGACCCAGCGCACCGTGCCTGCCCACGAGGTGGCCCCCGGCGCGACCGTCCTCGTCAAGGCCGGCGCTCGGGTGCCGGTGGACGGCGTGGTGCTCACCGGGGTCGGCGCCGTGGACGAGGCATCCATCACGGGCGAGTCCATCCCGGCGGAGAAGACCGACGGTGACGCCATGTACGCGGGCACCGTCGCCACGGCCGGCCTGCTGCAGGTGCAGGCCCGGGGCGTCGGCGCCGACACCACGCTGGCGCGCATCATCCACCGCGTCGAGGCGGCGCAGGAGGCCCGTGCGCGGACCCAGCAGTTCATGGACCGCTTCTCCCGCTGGTACACCCCGGCGATCATGGTGCTGGCCTTCGCGACAGGCCTGATCACGCGGGACGTCCCCCTGGCCCTGACCCTGCTGGTCATCGGCTGCCCGGGCGCCCTCGTGATCTCCATCCCGGTCGCGATCGTGGCAGGGATCGGCCGCGGCGCCAAGGACGGCGTGCTCATCAAGGGAGGGGAGTTCCTTGAGCGCTCCGCGAAGGTCGACGCCGTCGCCGTCGACAAGACCGGCACCCTCACGTCGGGCACCCCCGAGCTGACAGACGTCGTCGCGTTCGAGCCCGGGGCCGAGGACGAGGTGCTGCGCTGGGCCGCACGGCTCGAGGCGGCCTCGGACCACCCGCTGGCCGCGCCGGTCGTCGCGGCGGGCCGGGACCGCGGCCTGCTGGACGGCCCGCTGGCCACGGATGTGGACGTCGTCCTCGGCCGCGGGCTCACCGGAGAGGTGGACGGCCGCGTCGTCGCCGTGGGCAACGTGGCGATGCTGCGCGAGCGCGGCGTGGATCCGGCCGCGACCGACCGGGTCGAGACCGTCGCGGCCGAGCTCGCGGAGGCGGGCCGGACCCCGGCGGCGGTCGTCGTCGACGGCATCCCGCTCGGCGTCCTCGCCATCGCAGACACCCTCCGGCCCGAGGCCGCGGGCATGATCCGGGCGCTGCACGGGATCGGCGTCCGCGAGGTCGTGATGCTGACCGGCGACCAGCCCGGCGTCGCGCAGGCCGTGGCCCGGCAGGTGGGCGTCGACCACGTGCGGGCGGGCCTGCTGCCCCAGGACAAGCTCGAGGCGATCGAGGCCCTGCAGGCCGAGGGCCGCGTCGTCGCGATGGTCGGTGACGGTGTCAACGACGCCCCGGCCTTGGCGACGGCGGACATCGGCGTGGCCATGGGCGCGGCCGGCTCCGGCGTGGCCATCGAGACCGCGGACATCGCCCTGATGGGCGACCGGCTCGAGCGGCTGCCGCAGGCGCTCGATCTGGCCCGGCGCACGGTGCGGGTGATGCGGCAGAACATCGCGATCTCCCTCGTGACCGTCGTGGCCCTGCTGGCCGGCGTCTTCGCCGGCGGCGTCACGATGGCCGTCGGCATGCTCGTGCACGAGGCGTCCGTGCTGCTGGTCATCGTGAACGCGATGCGCCTGCTGCGGCGCCCGGGTCAGCCCAGGTCCACGACCTCGAACTCGAGCAGGTCGGCGCCCGTGGCGACCGGCGCCGGGCGGCCGCCCTGCTCGGCGGCGTGAGCGGCGGGCATGCGCCCGTCCCGCCAGCGCTGGAAGTCCTCCTCCGACGCCCACGTCGTGACCACGAAGTAGCGGTCCTCGCCCGCGGTGGGCCGGAGCAGCTGGAAGCCCTCGAAGCCCGGCTCCTGGTCCACCGCGTGCTTGCGGGCGGCGAACCTCTTCTCGAGTTCCGGGCCGGCGCCCTCGGGGACGCTGATGGCGTTGATCTTCACGACGGACATGGGCTGGCCTCCTCGTCGGCGGGGGTGCGGCGTCGGGTCGACGCCCTCACCGGCCGACTCTACGCCCGGCAGCGGACCGGGGATCCGTCGAGCGGTTGATGCCCGGCGGCGTCGTCCCCGTCGCGCTCGCGGTCGCGGCGCTCGCCCTCGCGCTGTTCGAAGGGTTGGAGCGACACCGCGAGAAGGTGCGCCGCTCGGCCTGGACGTGATGGGGGCGGGCCTGGTCCTGGCCGCGATGGCCGCAGGCGCGTTCCTCTCGGACGCCGCGGCCCGTCACCTGGCGGCCCGGTTCGGCGCCCCGGGCACCGTGCTGATCGGGCTGGGCCTGGAGGTGGCCGGGGTCGTGGCGCTCGCCCTGCTCCTGGGCCCGGACACCTCGGGTTGGCTCGTCGCCGTGCCCCTCGTCGTGTACGGCCTCGGGCTCGGCCTGGCCTCGGCGCAGCTGACGGACATGGTGCTCCAGGACATCCCCGTGCAGATCTCGGGTCAGGGCGCCGCGACGCAGAGCACGGTCCGGCAGATCGGCTCAGCGCTGGGCACCGCGTTCGCCGGGGCCACCCTGTCCATCGCCCTCGCCGCCACGCTGCCCGCGGCCCTGGACGACGCCGGCCTCACCGGTCCGGCGGCCGACTCGCTCGCCGCGGCCACGCGGGACTCGGCTGGCACCACGATCCCGCAGCTGCGGGCGCAGGGGGAGCGCGGCCCGCTCGGGGAGCACACGAAGAAGCCCCCGGAACCAGTAAGGATTCCGGGGGCTTCGAGTGGGGTGAGCGACGGGGATTGAACCCGCGACCTTCTGGACCACAACCAGACGCTCTGCCGACTGAGCTACGCCCACCATGCCTGCCTCACACGGACGGATCCGCGCGGCGCAGCGGGGTCCACAGTACACGAGATCCCGCGCAGCGCCGAATCGGGGCGGCGAGGCCGGGGGTGACGGCTCAGGCCTGCGCCCCGGACACCACCTCCGCGATGGCGCGGGCCTCCTCCGTGGTGGGGCCGGGGGCGGGGGCCATGACGGCGGCCCGGTAGTAACGCAGCTCGGTGATGGAGTCCTTGATGTCCCCGAGAGCGCGGTGGCCCCCGGTCTTGGCGGGGGCCTGGTAGTAGGCGCGCGGGTACCAGCGCCGGGCCAGCTCCTTCACGGTGGACACGTCCACGATCCGGTAGTGCAGATGGTCGACGACGGCGGGCATGTAGCGGGCGAGGAACAGCTTGTCCTGGCCCACCGTGTTGCCGGCCAGCAGGCCCTTGCCGGCAGGCACGCGGGCGGCGATGTACTCGAGCACGCGCGCGGCGGCGTCGTCGAGCTCGAGGCCCTCCGCCAGCTCCGGCAGCAGGCCGGAGGTGGTGTGCATGTCCCGGACGAAGGGGTCCATCTGCTCGAGGGCCGCCGCGGAGGGACGGATCACCAGGTCGATGCCCTCGTCCAGGGTGTTCAGCTCGGCGTCCGTGATGAGCACCGCCACCTCGACGAGCTCGTCGACCTGGGGGTGCAGGCCGGTCATCTCGCAGTCGATCCAGACCAGGGGGGCGCTCTCCGGCGCGGGGGTGCTCGTCTCGCTCATGCCCCCAGGCTACTCGCGTGTCACGATGGTAGATTCGAGCGAGCCGCGCCCTCGCGCGCCCTCGCAGGACCGCACGGAAGGACCCGTCGCATGAGCGTGTCGACCCCGCGTCCGTCCGGGTCCACGGCCCACCGGCCGGAGTACGTCGGCGTCGGCGGCCTCCGCGCGGACCCCCAGGTCGCCGGCGCGGACTGGTGGCCCATCCTGGTGGGGACCCTCGGCTCCCTCCTCCTGGTGGTGGGCTCGTACTCCGTCGGCTGGCTGGCCTCGGCCTCCCCGATCAACCGCTGGCAGTGGCTGATCCCGTGGCGCACCCAGGAGACCGGCGTGCTGGCCGGCACGGTGCTCCTCACCCTCGGCTGCTGGGTGATGTTCTGGGCCTGGCTGCGGCTGGGCCAGACGATCCGCCCCTTCGGCCGCGGCGCTTTGCGCACGGTCAACCTCGCCACCGTCCTGTGGTGCCTGCCCCAGGTCGTGGCACTGCCGATCTTCAGCCGGGACATCTTCGCCTACGTGGGGCAGGGCCGTCTCATGGTGGCGGGGCAGGACCCCTACGTGGACACGATCTCCTCGCTGTCCAACTGGTTCCAGCTCGGAGCGGACGCGACCTGGGCGGACTCCGAGACCCCGTACGGTCCGATCTTCCTGTGGATCGAGCAGGCCGTCGTCGCGATCTCGGGGGACATGAACCCGGACCTGGCGATCTTCCTGTTCCGCCTGGTGGCGGTGGCCGGCGTCGCGCTGATCATGGTCTTCGTGCCGCTGCTCGCCCGCCGGCTGGGCGTCAACGATGCGTGGGCGCAGTGGATCAGCGCCGCCAACCCGCTCTTCACCATCAGCTTCGTCGCGTCCGGGCACAACGACGCCCTCATGGTCGGCCTCGCCCTGGCCGGCACGTGGTGCGCGCTGCGCGCCGGACATCCGCTCCGCCCCCAGCGACCCGGGCAGTCCGTCGCGTGGGGGGTGGCCGGCGTCGTGCTGGTCACCCTGTCCCTGGGCATCAAGCCCATCACCCTCGTGCTGCTCCCGTTCATCGGCCTGCTGTGGGCCGGCCCGACGGCCCGATGGCCGCGCCGGTTCGCCTTCTGGGCCCTCACCGCCGGGATCTCCTTCGGCCTCATGGCCCTGGTGGGCGTGCTCAACGGCTTCGGCTTCGGCTGGGTGGCCGTGATGGTCGGCACGGGCACGGGCACCGTGCCGTGGGGGCCGATCGGCATGCTGTCCCTCATCACGGTGGGGGCGAGCGAGCTCCTCGGGCAGGGGGCGGACGTGCAGGCCGTCGAGGGGGTGTACAAGACCGCCGGACGCGTGCTCTCGGTGCTCATCGTGCTGGCCCTGATGTTCCTCGGCCGCCAGGACCGCGTGATGACGCGCATGACCTGGGCGTTCACCGCGCTGGTGATCCTCTCGCCCATCATCCAGCCCTGGTACCTGTTGTGGCTGCTCCCGTTCTTCGCCGTGATCGGCATCCGGGACAACTGGCAGATCAAGTGGGTCGTGTTCACGGTCGGCTACTTCCTGGCGTTCGGCGCGTCGGACCAGCTCTTCACCTGGCAGTTCCTGGACATCGCGGACCAGGTCAAGGCCGTGTCCCTGATCGTCTCCGCCGTGTGTCTGCTGTGGATCCTCGTCGTGGACCGCCGCACCAGCCGGTTCGTGAAGGACCACTGGCACGTGCGCCCCGCCGTGCGCGCCGGCCTGGCCCGGCTCCGTGGCGCCCCTCGACCCGTGGAGCCGGGGGAGTGAGGCCCGCCGCCCCCGCGACGACCGGCGCCCGAGGGCCCCGTCCGAGCCGCGTGGCGGCGCAGCCCGAGCCGGAGGCGGCCGTCCGCCGGGGCACGTGGGCGTCCGTGCTCATCACGGTGGGCTCCTGGGGCGTGGGGTGGCTGCCGATGACGCCCGACTCGGTGTTCTCCGGCACCACCCTGCTCAACCCGCTGCGGGTCTACCTTCCCGGCGTGCTGCTCAGCACCGTGCTGCTGGCCGCCGGCTCGCTGCTCCTCGTCCGATCCTGGCTCGAGCTGGGGCGCGCGCTGCGGGGCCGCTGGGAGGAGCACGGCCGCCTGGTGGCCCGGGCCGCCTGGTGGTGGTCCGCCCCGCTGATGCTCGCGCTGCCGATCTTCTCCCGCGATGTGTTCTCCTACCTCCAGCAGGGCCGGCTCCTCGCGTCGGGTCTCGACCCGTATTCCCAGGGCGTGTCCGCCCTGCCCGGCTGGTTCATGCAGGGAGCGGACTCCATCTGGGCCGAGTCCCCGTCCCCCTACGGGCCGCTGTTCCTGCTGTTCGCCGAGACGACGTGGCGGGCCACGGGCGGCAACATCGAGCTCTCCGTCACGGCGTTCCGGCTCCTGGCGCTCGCGGGCCTGGCGCTGTGCCTGTGGGCGGTGCCGCGGCTGGCCGCCGTCGCGGGCCGATGCGGGGTGTGGGCCACGTGGGTGGCCGTGGCGAACCCACTGTTCCTGCTCTACATGATCGCCGGCGCCCACAACGACGCGCTGATGTCGGGGCTGATGCTCGCGGGCATCCTGCTCATGGTCCGCCCGCCCCGCCGCCGCGTGCATGCGCTGTGGGGGATCGTGCTGATCGCCCTGTCCGTTGCGATCAAGCCCCTGACAGCTTTGGTGCTGCCCTTCGTGGCCCTGCTCCTGCCCACCGGCTGGGCCCGGTTCCGCGCGGCCGATCCGCGCCTGCGCCGGCGGGACCGGCTCGGCCCGTGGTTCACGACGGCGGTGATCTCCCTGGCCGTCCTCACGATCCTCGGCGCCGGCTCCGGCCTCTGGTTCGGCTGGGTCCCGGCCATGCTCACGAGCGGGGACGCGGCGTTCCCGTATGCCCCCGTGGGCCTGCTCGGCCTGCTGCTCGGCGCGGTCGTCGAAGCCGTGACGCCCCTGGGGGCGCGCGACGTGGCCGCGGCCTTCTACACCGCGATGACGGTGTCGGCCCTCGGCTTCACGGCCTGGCTGGCCCTGCGCCGCCGGCCCCTGGACCCGGTGTTCAGCGCGGCGGCCGTGCTCGTGGTGGCCGTCGCCACCGCCCCGATCGTCCAGCCGTGGTACCTGCTCTGGGTCCTGCCGCTGCTGGCGTGCGCCCTCCGCCCGCTGCCGTGGGGCGCCGACCATCCCCGCTGGCTCGGGTGGGTCACCGCGCTCGCGGTCCTGTTGCTCACCGGCGTCGGCGTGGTGGACCAGCTCTCCGTGGCGCAGTGGCTGCCGGTCCTGGCCGTCCGCGTGTTCACCCTGGTCCTGATGCTCGCGGGGATCGGATGGATCATCCACCGCGATCCCGTCACCGCGCCCCTGTTCCCCGGGCGGCGGCGTCCTCCCCTGGAGGTGGTCGAGCCGCGGGCCGCGGCGGCGTCGCCGACGCCTCCGGAGGCGGGCGTGCCGCCGGACGCGCCGCCCGACGGGCCGCCGTCGACCGCCGCGCACCCCGCCTCCTCGTCCACCCGCATCCCCCAGGAGAGACCGTGACCTCCCACCCCCGCAGTCCCGCCCCGTCCCGTCCGAGCGGCCGCTGGGTCGGCCTGCTCGTCGGCCTGACCGTGGTGGCCGCCGCCGTCGGCGTGCTGACCAAGCAGTGGTGCCGCGTGAACGGCTGGGCGGCCCCCGGCGTGCACGCGCACATGTGCTATTCGGACTTCGCCCAGCTGTTCCCCACGCGGGGCCTCTCGGACGGCCACTTCCCCTTCTACACGCCGCTGCCGCCCGAGCAGTGGATGGAGTACCCGGCGTTGCTGGCCGTGGTCGCGGGTGTGACCATGTGGCTCGTGCCCGCCTCCGGCGACCTGCACGAGCGCACCGTGACCTACTTCGACGTGAACGCGATCGGCGTGGTGCTGTGCTGGATCGTGCTGGTCGTCGCGACCGCGTACACCGCGCGCGGTCGCTCCCGGGACGCCCTGCTCGTGGCCCTGGCCCCGGGGATCATCCTGACCTCGATGCTCAACTGGGACCTGTGGGCCGTGATGCTGGCCGCCCTGGCCCTGTGGGCGTGGACGGCGGGCCGTCCGACCCTCGCCGGCCTGCTCATCGGGCTCGGCACCGCCACGAAGCTCTACCCGCTGTTCTTCTTCGGCGCGATCTTCGTGCTGGCGCTGCGCACGGGCCGCTGGGCCGGGTTCGTGAAGGCGGCCCTGGCCGGGGCCGCGGCCTGGCTCGCGGTGAACCTCCCGTTCATGCTGACGGCGTTCGACCAGTGGTCGCGCTTCTACACGTTCTCGGGGGACCGCGCGGTCTCCTTCTCCTCGACCTGGCTGGCGCTGGCCTGGACAGGATGGTCCGGGGAGACGTTCACGACGCTTCAGAACGGCCTGTTCCTGGTGTGCTGCGTGGGGATCGCCTACCTCGCCCTCGCGGCGCGGCACCGTCCGCGCATGGCCCAGCTGTGCTTCCTGATCGTGGCGTCCTTCATCCTGTGGGGGAAGGTGTACTCGCCGCAGTTCGTGATGTGGCTGATCCCGCTCGTGGTCCTCGCGACGCCGCGGTGGCGCGCGTTCTGGATCTGGCAGGCCGTGGAGGTCTACCACTGGGGCGGGGTGTGGATGGAGTCGGCGCGCATCACCTCCGACGGGGCGTTCGCCGGCGGCGCCTGGTGGATCACCGCCTGGTATGCCTCGGGGATCGTGGCGCACATCGTCGCCCTCGTGTGGCTCATGACCACGGTGGTCAAGGACATCCTGGACCCCGTCCGCGACCCGGTGCGCCGCACCGCACTCGACCAGGGGGCCCCCGAGATCGCCCCGGGGGTGGCCGAGGACCCGCACGCCGGCGTCTTCACCGGTGCCCGTGACCGACTGCTCCTGCCCCCGGCCGGACTCGGCCTGCAGCCACTCGGCGAGTCCGCGGGCCGCTGACGGCGGAGCGGGTCCGCCGGCGCCGTGGGGTTCCGCTCAGCGGTGCTCGAGGTACGTCGTGCAGGTGGGCGAGACCGCGCGGTCCGGGTGGTGCAGGACGACGACGTCGCCCGCGGACCAGACCCGCTCGAAGCCGAGCCGCTCGGCGCGGGCCAGCGCCTGCTCCGGGGTGAGGGGGTCCCAGCCGCCGAGCTCGGGCACCGAGGTGTCCACGATCATCCACGTGGCCAGCTCGTCGCCGATGTCCCCGTGCAGCCCGACGTGGGTGCGGGCCGTCAGGTGCGGCACGGCGTTGTCGGCGGCCTCGACGCACACCCCGTCCGGGATCAGCCCGACCGCGTGGTCGAGGTCGCGGGCGTGCTGCGTCATCGTCATGTCGCCGGCGATCGTGCGGTGCAGCGGGTACACCTGCGGGAAGAACGCGGTGCCGATCAGACCGGCGGCCAGTGCCGCGGAGACGAGGACGGCGGGCAGCCGGCGCAGCGTGTCCCGGCGTCCGGCCAGCCGGTGGGCCGCCTCGAGCGCGGCCATGAGCAGCAGCGGGGCGAGGATCGCGTCGTACTGGTACACGGGGGCCCACACGTTGAGGCGGTCGTTGAACAGCCGCGAGAGCAGGATCGGCAGGGCCATCAGCGTGAGCGGGCTCAGGACCGGCAGGAACAGCAGCGGGACGAAGTGCAGGAGCCAGAGGGCCACCTTCAGCGGGTGGTCGAACAGCACCGCGACGGCGTTCCACGGCTGGGTCAGCAGGAACAGGACCGAACTGCGCATGTCCGGGCCCAGGGCGGTGAACTGCCAGTAGCCGAACGCGCCGGTGGGGGAGTAGTGGGGGATCACCACGGACGTGGCGAACCAGTAGCCGAGCACGCCCAGCACGGCGGTGACCGCGGCCTGCGGCCAGAAGCGACGGATCGCCATCACCAGGGCCACGGCCAGCAGGGTCACGCCCATGTCCTCTCGGACCGTGAGCAGCAGCGCCGCCAGGCCGGTGGCGAGCCACGCCCGCTGCCCGTCCAGGGCCCACACGAGCCAGGCGAGGATCGGCACGCCGAGGGTGACCTCGTGGAAGTCCCAGTTCACCATCGCCTGGAAGGGCCAGGAGAGCAGCAGGGCGGCGACGGCGGCCAGGGCCACCCCGTGTCCCGCGCGACGACGGGCGAACAGGTACACCGGCACGGCGGACGCGGCGAGGGCCAGCGCCATGACCACGCCGAGCATGCGGGGGTCCGGCCATACCCAGTAGAAGGGCGCCAGCAGCGCGAGGATCGGGTGGAAGTGGTCGCCGAGGATGTGGAAGTCCACGCCCTTGACGGAGCTGAGGGGGGCGTTGAACAGCGCGTACTGCCGCACCACCTGGTCGAAGATGCCCAGGTCGTAGCCCTTGGCCTCGTAGGTGGCGTACCGGAGGAAGGAGTGCGTCACGTACAGGGCCGCGGCCGCGACGAGCAGGGCGGCCAGCTGGACGCCCTCGCGACGGGTCACACGGACCTCGGGGACGGCGGGTCGCGGGGCGCGGAGCCAGGAGCGCAGACGGTCCAGGACGGTCTCCTTCGGGCGGTCGTCGGGCGTGCTCGGACGGCTCCGCCCCTGGTCTGGGTGCCCCAGGAGGGATTCGAACCCCCGACCGGCGGATTAGAAGGCCGCTGCTCTGTCCAGCTGAGCTACTGGGGCTGGGCCGTGTCAGTCTAACGGCCGCCGGCCGCGGCGCCGTCGGCTCCTGCACAGTCGCCCGGGGACCTCCGCGCGTCCCCAGACCGGCCCCGATCCTGCCGGGGTGCCCCGCGGTGGGGTTGTCTGGCCATGGCGGATCAGCCGATGCGCCGACGACTCGCCCCGGCGCCCACCGGGGCCCAGCCCAGGAGGCACACCATGCAGGACCTCATCACCGTGCGCGGCTTCGTGGCCACGGACCCCGCCACCCGCCACACCGCATCGGGGGCCGCCGTGACCGGCTTCCGCCTGGCCACCACCGAGCGGCGCTTCGACCGCGAGACCGCCGAGTGGGTGGACGCCCACACCAACTGGTACAGCATCTCGGCGTTCGGCCAGCTCGGCTCGAACACCGCCCAGTCCGTGAAGAAGGGCAACCCCGTGATCGTCACCGGTCGACTCCGGGTCCGCGACTGGTCCTCGGGCGAGCGCTCCGGCACGTCCGTGGACGTGGTGGCGGACGCCGTCGGGCTGGACCTGGGCTTCGGCTCGGCGGCGTTCCAGCGCAGCCAGCGCGCGGCCGTGCCGCGCCCCGAGTCGGCCCCGCGCGACGACGACGCGTCGGGCGGGCGGGCCGGCGCGGTCGGCGACGGGTTCAGCGCGGGCCTGCCGGACGGGTTCCAGGGTGGCGACGCCCCGGCCTCGCCCGGCCCGGACGAGTCGGACGCGGGCGCCCCCGGGCGCGAGCCGGCGGCGGCCGGCGTCGCCTGACCACGGGGCGGCACGGAGCACGGAGGGGGAGCGGGCTCGGTGGTCGCGGGATCGGCACGATGAGTGGAATCCCGCGGCCACCGACTAGCCTGGGCCGCATGGCGGAATTCATCTACACGATGGTCAAGGCCCGCAAGAAGGTGGGCGACAAACTGATCCTGGACGACGTCACCATGTCGTTCTACCCCGGGGCGAAGATCGGCATGGTCGGCCCCAACGGCGCCGGCAAGTCGACGATCCTGAAGATCATGGCCGGGCTGGACGAGCCCTCGAACGGCGAGGCGCGGCTCTCTCCCGGCTACTCGGTGGGCATCCTGATGCAGGAGCCCAAGCTGGACGAGTCCAAGACGGTGCTCGAGAACGTCCAGGAGGGCGTCGGCGAGATCTACGGCAAGATCCAGCGCTACAACCAGATCTCCGAGGAGATGGCGAACCCGGACGCGGACTTCGACGCCCTCATGGGGGAGATGGGCGAGCTGCAGTCCGCCATCGACGCCGCGGACGCGTGGGACATCGACTCCCAGCTCGAGCAGGCGATGGACGCCCTGCGCACGCCCCCGGGGGACGAGCCGGTCACGAACCTCTCCGGCGGCGAGAAGCGGCGCGTCGCACTGTGCAAGCTGCTGCTGGAGAAGCCCGACCTGCTCCTGCTCGACGAGCCCACCAACCACCTGGACGCCGAGTCCGTGCTGTGGCTCGAGCAGCACCTGGCCTCCTACCCGGGCGCCGTCATCGCCGTCACCCACGACCGGTACTTCCTCGACCACGTCGCGGAGTGGATCGCGGAGGTCGACCGCGGCCGCCTCTACCCGTACGAGGGCAACTACTCCACCTACCTGGAGACCAAGCGTGCCCGCCTCGAGGTGCAGGGCAAGAAGGACGCCAAGCTCGCCAAGCGCCTGGCCGAGGAGCTCGACTGGGTCCGCTCCAACACGAAGGGCCGTCAGGCGAAGTCCAAGGCCCGCCTGGCCCGCTACGAGGAGATGGCGGCCGAGGCCGAGAAGACCCGCAAGCTGGACTTCGAGGAGATCCAGATCCCGCCGGGCCCGCGGCTGGGCACCGTCGTGATCGAGGCCAAGGACCTGAAGAAGGGCTTCGGGGACCGCGTCCTCATCGACGGCCTGTCCTTCTCCCTGCCCCGCAACGGCATCGTCGGCGTGATCGGCCCGAACGGCGTCGGCAAGACCACCCTGTTCAAGACCATCGTCGGCCTCGAGCCCCTGGACGGCGGTGAGCTGAAGATCGGCGAGACCGTGAAGATCTCGTACGTGGACCAGTCTCGCTCCAACATCGACCCCGAGAAGTCGCTGTGGGAGGTCGTCTCGGACGGCCTGGACTACATCAAGGTCGGCAACGTCGAGATGCCCTCGCGCGCCTACGTGTCCGCGTTCGGCTTCAAGGGCCCGGACCAGCAGAAGAAGGCCGGCGTGCTCTCCGGCGGTGAGCGCAACCGCCTGAACCTGGCCCTGACCCTCAAGGAGGGCGGCAACCTGCTGCTCCTCGACGAGCCCACCAACGACCTCGACGTGGAGACCCTGACCTCCCTCGAGAACGCGCTGCTCGAGTTCCCGGGCTGCGCCGTCGTCGTCTCGCACGACCGCTGGTTCCTGGACCGCGTGGCCACCCACATGCTGGCCTACGAGGGCACCGCGGAGGACCCGGCCAACTGGTACTGGTACGAGGGCAACTTCGAGTCCTACGAGGCCAACAAGGTCGATCGGCTCGGCCCCGAGGCCGCCCGCCCGCACCGGATGACGCACCGCAAGCTCACGCGCGACTGAGCCGACGCGCCCCCGGGCGCCGCGCCGACGACGGCCCGCCGCGATCACGTGATCGCGACGGGCCGTCGTCGTGCCGGGACGAGTGCACATCGGCCGCCATGAACGGCCCGCGCGCGGCGCGGACGTCGAGCCGCCTCACCCGTGGCAGGGCCCGATCGGCAGCCTCACCCCCGTGGAACCGCCGGGTCAGCGCCGCCAGCTGCGGCGCAGCACCGTCCGCATGGCCATGCGCTGGGCCGCGCCACGAACCCGCGCCCGCCGGGCGGCGGCCCCCTCGGGCAGGCGGACCATGCCCTCCTGGGCGACCGTGGCCACGAGCGTCCCGTCCTCGGTGAACACGGCGCCCGTGCCGAGGCCGCGCGCGCCCTGGGCGCTGGGGGAGTCTTGGACGTAGAGCAGCCACTGGTCGACGCGGGCGGGCCGGTGGAACCACATCGCGTGGTCGAGGGAGGCCGCGGACATGCCGGGCTGGATCCAGGCCACGCCGTGCTGCCGCAGGATCGGCTCGAGGAGCGTGTAGTCCGAGGCGTAGGTGAGCGCCGCCAGGTGCAGCGCGGGGTCGTCCGCCAGGGGCGTGAAGGTCTTCATCCACACCATGTTGCGGTTCTCGGTCTCCGCGGCCGGGTCCACATAGATGGCCGGGGTGACGTGGCGGATGTCGAACGGTCGGGACCAGGCCCACTCCTGGGCCACGGGGTGGTTGATGCCGCCCAGCACGTCCGCCGTCGTGGGCAGGTCCTCGGGCCGGGGCACTCCCTCCGGCATGGCCACCTGGTGGTCCAGCGCGCTGCCGGCGGGCTCCTGGAAGGAGCAGGTCAGGGCGAGGATGGCCTTCTCGTTCTGGGAGGCCAGCACCCGGCGGACGGAGAAGGAGCGGCCGTCCCGCAGCGTCTCGACGGTGAACGTGATGGGCTGCAGCGCGTCCCCGGGGCGGATGAAGTAGCCGTGGAGCGAGTGGGCGGGGCGGGCGGCCGGCACCGTGCGGGAGGCGGCCGCCAGAGCCTGGGCGAGCACCTGGCCGCCGAACACCCGGCCGTGCGTCTGGCGGGGGGTCGTGCCCGTGAAGCGGACCTGACCCGTCACCGGGTCCGGCGCGGCCGGCGTCAGCTCCAGGATCCCGCGCAGCACGTCGGTGGGGTCCTTCGGGGCCGAGGCCGGGCGGGCCGGTGCGCGACCGGGGCGGGGACGGGGATGGCGCTGCGGCACGAACGGCTCCTTCGACGTGGATGGACCCCGCGACGGCGGGGCGGCCCGGGACGCGACGGACCTGGGACAATGCTTGCATGACCGAGCACTCCGCCGCCGCACCAGTCCTCCGCTTCGTCGACGACCGCGCTGTGTGGGACCTCGAGCAGCTGGCCACCCGCGCCCGTCGCGTCGCCGACACGGGGATGCGCCTGCACGTCGTGCCTGAGGCAGGGCGCTCCCGCACCCCGATGCTCGCCCAGTGGGTCTCCGTGCTGCAGCCGGCCGGGCTCGGAGACGGGGTGCCCGTCGTCCTGGGGCTGCGCACCGTGCCCCTGGCGACCGCCGACGGCGTGGCGGACCTGGACGCCGTCGTCGCCCTGGGCTCCGTCACCGAGCGCACCGCCCGGATGCGCGGCCAGGACCCCGTCGACCTGGCGTTCGCCGTGCCGCCGGGCCGCGAGCACGTCACCTGGACCGCGCTGACCCCGCCCCGCGGCGGCTGGACGCCCGTGGCCGAGGTCGCCGATGAGGAGTTGACCGAGGTGGCCACACGCGGCGCCGACGCCGTGTGGGACGCCCTGCCCGAGAACCCGGGGGAGGCGCTGGTCCGCAAGATCCGGGCGCAGATGTGGGGACCCCTGCTCGGGGGCGACGCTCTGCAGTTCCCGGCCGGCATGGCCTTCGGCGCGCACGCGCTGGGCTTCCTGCGGCCCGGCGGCCGCGCCCGGCTCAGCACGGCGGGGCCGTGGACGCGCCTGGACACCCCCGGCGGCTTCGTACTGGGCCGCCCCGCCATGGCGGTGTGAGCCCGCGCCCCATGTCGGGGCGCGGACCGCGGGCCGGTCAGGCCGAGTTCTGCAGGGAGTGGGCGGCCCGCTCCAGGTAGTCCCAGAGTTCGGCCTCGTGCAGCGGTGACAGCTCCAGCGTGTCCACGGCGGCGCGCATGTGGCGCAGCCACGCGTCGCGCGCGGCCGGGTCGATCCGATACGGGGCGTGGCGCATGCGCAGGCGGGGGTGGCCGCGCTCCTCGGAGTACGTCCGCGGTCCGCCCCAGTACTGCTCCAGGAACATCAGCAGCCGGCGCTGGGCGCCCTCGAAGTCGTCCTGCGGATACATCGGGGCGAGGATCTCGTCTTCGCGCACGCGGGCGTAGAACTCGGCGGTCAGCCGGTCGAAGGTCGGGCGGCCGCCGACGGCGTCGTAGAAGCTGGTGGCCTGACCGGGCGCGGCCGGGGTCCCCGGGGTCGCACCGGCGGGGCCCGCCGCGGCGTCGCGGGCGCGCACCTGCTCCACCGGGGCGGGCGTGCCCTCCTGCATCACCGGCTCGACCTCGGTGGGCCGCTCCGCCAGGCCCGTCACACGGGACGGGCCCTTGGCGACGCGCGGCCGCAGCACCGCCAGGGGGGCGCCCAGGCGCGCGGAGTGGTCCGGCAGCGTCGGCGTGCCGGTGGGCAGGGCCTCGGGGCGGACCGGCTCGACGGTGACCGGGGCCGAGAGCGAGTTCGCGATGAAGCACAGCCGGTGCGCCTCGGCGTGGAGGGCCTCGGCCCGCTCCCGGTCGGCCTCGTCCTGCAGCGTGACCTCGGGCCGCAGCGTGATCGCGATGAACCGCCCGGCGCCGTCGCCGTCCACCTCGAGCTCGCCCTCGACCCCGCACGTCATCCCCGTGACCACGACCCCGGAGGTCGCCGCGACATGGAGGTACGAGAGCACGTGGCACTCGGCGAGCGCGCCGAGCAGGAGGGTCTCCGGGTTCCACTTCGAGTCGTCGCCGCGGAAGGGGCGGGCGGCCGAGGCCTGGATCTCGCCGACGGCGGCGTCCTGGATCACCACGGAGCGGTCGTAGTCGCGGACGCCGGAGGTGCCCGAGCCGCGGTCGCCCGTCCACTCGGTGCGCAGGGAGAAGGTGTGCTTCATGGGTTCCAGCCTAGCCAGCCTGCGCCTCGACGGCGGCGGGGGTGGTGCTGGAGGGCATCTTGCGTGGAATGCCCACCGGCACCGCCCCCGGAAGCGCCAGCAGAGGCGTCAGCCGCGGCTGCCGCCGCCGCGCGGCTCAGGCCCCGGCGTGGACCTGATGCACGTGCGCCGTCGCGTGCTCGCGCGCGGCCAGGGCGCGGACCGTCTCGTCCCGGCCCTCGGCGAGGACGCGGGACAGCCCCGCGCGGGTGTCGGCCAGCCGCTCGGACAGGTCGGTGGCGCGGTCGGCGATCTCCGGGGTGACCTGGGCGGTCGGGTAGCCCAGCGTCGCGGCGGTCTCGGCCATCTCGTGAGAACGGGAGTCCCACATCGCCTCGACGCCCTCGAAGTAGGCGTCCGCGAAGGGCGCGATCAGCGCGGCGTCATGGACCCGGGCGAACCCGATCAGGGCCTGGCGCTGCTCCGTGTTGGACAGTTCGCCGGCCATCACCCGGTCCCAGACCGCGCGCTTCGCCTCGGCCGTCGGCACGGCGGCCCGGGCCTGGATCGCGGCGAGCGCGCCCGTGGCGGTCGCGTCGGCGCGCTCGGCCTCGGCGATCTCGGCCTCCCCGGCGCGGCCGGCCGCCACCAGCGCGGTGAGCAGCTCCCAGCGCAGGTCCGTGGTGAGGTCCAGCCCGGGCACGGTGCGGGTGCCGTCGACGAGGGCGGACAGGCGGTCCAGCTGCGCCGTGGTGCGCGCGTGCAGGGCGAACGCCTTGACGAACTGCAGCTGGTTGTCCGAGCCGTCCTCGGCCTCCGCGACGAGGCCCCACAGACGGTCGGCCGCCGCGACCCGCACGGCCTCGGCCTGGTCCTCGGGCAGGTACAGGCCGATCGCCGTCGCGAGCTGGCGCAGCAGCGTCTGCACCACGGAGGAGTCCCGCTCGTGGCCGACGTTGGCGAGGACGAGGTCGACGAACCAGGCGGCGGAGGCCTCGCCGTCGCGCACGGTGTCCCAGGCCGCCCCCCACAGCAGCGTGCGCGCCAGGGAGCCGTCCACATCCTTCAGACGGGTGGACGCGGCCTCCCACGAGGCGTCGTCGAGGCGCAGCTTGGCGTAGGCCAGGTCGTCGTCGTTGGGCAGGATCACGGCGGGACGACGGCGGGCGGCGGCCTCGACGACCTCGGTCACCTCCCCGGCCACGTCGAGCTCGAAGCGCTCGGTGCGGATCAGGCGGCCGGTGGCTTCGTCCACGTCGTAGAAGCCCACGGCCAGACGGTGGGGGCGGAGCACGTCGTCGCCGGGCGCCGACGGTGAGCCGTCCGGGGCGCTCTGGCGCAGACGCAGCGCGGTGATGGTGCCGGCCTCATCCGTCTCCACCTCGGTGCGCAGCGTGTTCACGCCCGAGGTCTCGAGCCACACGCGGGTCCATTCGGACAGGTCGCGGCCGGACGCGGCCTCGAGCTCGGTCATGAGGTCCGGCAGCTCCGTGTTCTGCCACGCGTGCTTGGCGATGTACGCGCGGACGCCGACCATGAAGTTCTCCTGGCCCACCCAGGCCACGAGCTGGCGGAGCACCGAGGCGCCCTTGGCGTAGGTGATGCCGTCGAAGTTGACGAGCACGTCGTCGAGGTCGCGGATCCGGGCCTTGATGGGGTGCGTGGAGGAGAGCTGGTCCTGGCGGTAGGCCCAGTTCTTCTCCATGGAGGAGAAGGTGGTCCAGGCGCCGGTGTACTGCGTGTTCTCAGCGGCGGCGAGCGTGGACATGAACTCGGCGAACGACTCGTTGAGCCACAGGTCGTTCCACCAGCGCATGGTGACCAGGTCGCCGAACCACATGTGGGCGAGCTCGTGGAGGATCGTGATGGCGCGGCGCTCGATCAGCGCCTCCGGCACGGTCCCGCGGAAGACGTACGACTCGAGGAAGGTCACACAACCGGCGTTCTCCATCGCGCCGGCGTTGAACTCGGGCACGAACAGCTGGTCGTACTTCTCGAACGGGTAGGCGTGGCCGTACTGGGCCTCGAAGAACTCGAATCCCTGGCGGGTGAGCTCGAAGACGTTCTCCGCATCCAGGTGCTCCACCAGCGACGCGCGGCAGTAGACGCCGAGGGGGATCGTGCGGCCGTCGGCGCTGGTCAGCTCCGAGTGCACGGAGGCGTACGGGCCGGCGACGAGCGCGGTGATGTAGGAGGGGATGCGCGGGGTGGGCTTGAACTCCCAGACCGCGGCGTCCACCCCCTGCGGGTTCTCCTCGTTCGCCACGACGCCGAGGGTGCGGCGGGAGGCCTCCGGCTGGTTGGACACCACGGCCCAGTGCGCCGGCGCGGTCACCGTGAAGCGGAACGCGGCCTTGAGGTCGGGCTGCTCGAACACCGCGAACATGCGGCGGGAGTCCGGCACCTCGAACTGGGTGTAGAGGTAGACCTCCTGGTCCACGGGGTCCACGAACCGGTGCAGGCCCTCGCCGGTGTTGCTGTAGTCCCCGAGCCCGTCGACCACGAGGGTGTTCTGCGCCGCCAGCGGGCCGATCCGCAGTCGGGCGCCGTCGAAGTCCGCCACGTCCAGGGCCTCGCCGTTGAGGGTCACCGTGGGAGCCTGCTCCGCCACGAAGTCGATCCACGTGTGGGTGCCCACCGCGTCCTGCGTGGCCGCGAACGTCACGGTGGTGGCCGTGTGGAAGTGCTCCGCTCCGCGGGTGAGGTCCAGGCTCACCTCGTACGCGTCCACGGTGAGGGCGGCCGCGCGCGCGGCGGCCTCTTCGCGGGTGATGTTCATGGCGGCGGCGGTGGTCACGGTCGGACTCCTCCTGGGGTCGGGTGGATGCGGCACGGCCGGGCGCCTGTGATGGGGGCCATGGCACGGTGCTCCCCAGTGTGCCACCTGGCCCGGGCGTCGTGGACGGCCGCGGAAGGGCGGGCCGGCCGGCGTGCTCAGCCCCCGATCTCGGCCAGTCGGGTCGCCGCCGCACGCAGCACCTCAGCCACCTCGGGCACGCGTGCCGGTGGCATCCGCTGCTCGGCCGCCGAGGCGGTGAGGGACACCTGGGGGATGCCTCCCGTCCGCGCCGGGACGCCACAGGCGACTCCGGCCACCCCGGGCACGACCGGCACACCGCCGCACCACCCCTGCTCGTCCATCTGACGCAGCAGGGTGTCCAGCAGGTCGTGCAGGGCCCCGTCATCCGTCAGGTTCCAGCGGCGGGGAGGCCGGGCGACGACCGCGTCCACCTCCGCTCGCCGGCGCTCGGGCGGCAGGGCGGCCAGGAGCGCGATGCCGGCGTACCCGGCGGCAAGCCGCTTGACCTCGCCGACCTCCACGGTGAAGACGCGCACGGGGGAGTCGCCGTCGCATCGCAGGAGGTAGGCCACTCCGCCCGCAGCCCGTGCCGCCAGGTAGACCGTGTCCCCCAGCTCGTCCGCGGCGGCCTGGACCACGGCCCGGCTGGCCTCGCGTTCGATCAGGCACCGCGGCGTCACCGGTTCGAACCCGACCGGGCCCCACCGATCACCGAGCGCATAGGCGGCCCCGCGCCGGGTCACGGCACCCTGCTCCGCCAGGTCGGCCAGCAGTCGATGGGCGGTGGGCTGGGGCAGACCCGTCCGCTGGACGAGCTGGCTCAGCCGCAGGCCGGCGGGTCCGGCCTCGTGCAGCAGGCGCATCACGAGGGCGGCACGGGGCAGGACGCCGGTGGGTGGGGTCATAGGGGTCACCGGTCGATCGTGCCGCAGCTCCGGCGTCGGAGCCAGTTCCATCTGATGGACTAAATGATTGCCGCTCTACTTGCATTCCGAGAAATGAACGCGCCATGCTGGGAAATGTAGGGCGGGTCACATCGCGGGTGTCGTCCCCATAGTCCACATATCGGTTTCCAGGAGGAGCCTCATGCCACTGACCGCATCGACCGTCACGCGCACCGTCAGCGTGGACGGTGCCTCCGTCACCTGCCACGACTCGGTGACACCCGGGGAGCTCGACCGGCCTCTCGTGCTGGTCCACGGCACGGGCGGGACGACCGCCTCGCACTTCGGCCACCTGTTCCCGATGATGGCCACGCGGACGCGCGTCATCGCCGTGGACTGGGCGCCGACGGCCGACCCCGCCGCAGACCTGACCGTCGACCTGCTGGTCGGCCAGGTGCGGGCTGTCGTCGACGAGCTCCTCGGCCCCGACGCCGCGTTCGACCTGCTGGGCTACTCACTCGGCGCCGTCGTGGCCGGGCAGCTGGCCGCCGACCTCGGTCGCCGTGTGGAGAACCTCGTGCTCGTGGCCGGCTGGGCGACGACGGATGTCCACCAGCGCCTGCGCAACGAGGTCTGGCGGCACCTGTACGCCACGAGCCCTGATGCCCTGGCCCGTTACACGGCCTTCTGCGGCCTGTCCCCGCTGGCCCTGCGCTCCCTGACCCCGGCCATGCTCGACGGGGCGCTCGCCTCCCTGACCGCGGACGAGTTCACCGCCCGGCAGATGGACCTGAACGCCCGCGTGGACGTCGCCGACCGTCTCTCCGCCGTCACCGCGCGGACACTGATCGTCTCCTGTGCCGAGGACATCATGGTCCCGCCCCATCACCAGTACGAGCTGCTCGGCATCATCGACGACGCGCGGCTGACGACCATGACGAGCGGCCACGCCTTCTTCCTCGAGCGCCCGGCCGAACTCATGCAGATCGTCGACCTGTACCTGCGCGAGCCCGACCGCCACCCGGCCGGCGCGATCATCCCCGAGACCCACGCCTGAGAGAGGGGCCAGCCATGACCACCGCCATGACCACCACCACCGACGTGCGCCCCGCACCGCGCGACGAGTCCGCCGAGATCCTCATCATCGGCTCCGGATTCGCCGGCCTCGGCATGGGCGCCCAGCTGCGGCGTCACGGCCGCGAGGACTTCCTCATCCTGGACCGCGCCCAGCAGGTCGGCGGGACCTGGAGGGACAACACCTACCCGGGTGCCGCGTGCGACGTCCCGAGCCACCTCTACAGCTTCTCCTTCGCGCCGAACCCGCAGTGGTCGGGCTTCTACACACCGGGTCCGGAGATCCAGGACTACCTCGTGCGCTTCTCCGAGGACGAGGGCCTCACCCCGCACCTGCGTCTCGGGGCGGACATGCTCGAAGCGCACTGGGACCCCGAGACGGAGCGGTGGACGGTGCGGACGCCGCGCGGGACCTACACGGGACGCTGGCTCATCATGGGCACCGGGCACCTCGCCGACCCCCGCCTGCCGGACGTCCCGGGTCTCGACGCCTTCGAGGGCGAGGTCATCCATTCCGCCCGCTGGGACCACACGGTGGACCTGAAGGGCAAGCGTGTCGCCGTCGTCGGCACCGGCGCCTCCGCGATCCAGGTCATCCCCGAGCTGGCGGCGACGGCGGCCGAGCTCGTCGTCTTCCAGCGCACCCCCGCGTGGGTCACCCCGCGCGTGGTCAAGCCGTACTCCGCGGCCGTGCGCCGCATGTTCGAGCGCGCCCCGCACACCATGCAGCGCGAGCGCGACGACATCTTCTGGTTCGCCGAGTCGAACTATGCCCAGCGCCGCGGTGTGCCGGCCGCACTGGACCAGGTCCGGGCCCAGGCCCTCGGGCACCTGGCCGCCGCGGTCTCTGACCCCGAGCTCCGCGAGCGCCTCACGCCGCGGTACCTGCCGGGCTGCAAGCGTGTGCTCGTCTCCAACGACTACTACCCGGCCATGGCCCGGGACAACGTCACCCTGGAGGACAGCGCGCTGGACCGCGTCGAGGGGAGCCGGCTGTTCGGCGTGAGCGGTCACGGGTACGAGGTCGACGTCGTCGTCCTCTGCACCGGCTTCGAGGCGGCCCAGCCGCCGTTCGCCGAGCGCGTCCACGACGGTGAGGGCCGTTCCCTGGCCGATCACTGGAGCAGCGGCATGGCGGCGTTCGACTCCACGGCCGTGGCGGGATTCCCGAATCTGTTCGCCATCAACGGGCCGAACACCTCGCTGGGGCACAACTCGATCGTCTACATCATCGAGTCGCAGATCGCGTACATCTTGGAGGCCCTGGACCGGGTGGAGCACGAGGGAATTAGGACGATGGTCCCCGAGACACTCGCCCAGGAGGAGTACGTGGACCGTCTCCAGGAGCGGGCCGCCACCTCGGTGTGGCTCGTGGACGGCGGCTGCCACTCCTGGTACGTCGACCCCCGCTCGGGCAAGTTGACGCTGATCTGGCCCGACTACGCCTACGACTTCCGCGCCCGCAACGGCCACTTCACCGGGGAGGGCTTCCTCTCCTCGGCGAGTGGGGAGCCCGAGCCCATGCCGGTGCGCGAGCCCGAGCGATCGGTCGCGCTGATCTGAGCCGGCCCGCCCCGGGGCAGGGGGTCGGGTGGGGCCGTCAGTAGACTGACCCCACCCGACCGTCGTCCTTCTGGAGGAGTCTGCGCATGCGCGTCCACATCGCCACCGACCACGCCGGCATGGAGCTGTCCGCCCACCTGGTGGAGCACCTCACCACCGCTGGCTACGAGATGGTGGACCACGGACCCACCGAGTACGACGCGCAGGACGACTACCCGGGCTTCTGCATCAACGCCGCCCGCGCCGTCGTCGCCGACCGCGAGCAGGGACTGGACTCGCTCGGCATCGTGCTGGGCGGCTCCGGCAACGGCGAGCAGATCGCCGCCAACAAGGTGGCCGGCGTCCGAGCCGCCCTGGCCTGGAACCTGGACACGGCGCGGCTGGCCCGCGCGCACAACGACGCGAACGTCGTGGCCGTCGGCGGTCGACAGCACTCGCTCGAGGAGGCCACCGAGCTCATCGAGGCGTTCCTGGCCGAACCGTTCTCCCAGGACGAGCGCCACGTGCGCCGCATCGGGAAGATCGCGCACTACGAGACCACCGGAGAGGTGCTGATGTGAGTGCCTGAGGGCCACTCCGTCCACCGTCTCGCGCGCCAGTTCACCGACGTCTTCGGCGGCCGCCGGATCCGCGCCACGAGTCCGCAGGGCCGCTTCGCCGAGGGGGCCGCCCTGCTCGACGGCCAGGTCCTGAAGCGCGCCCGGGCCCACGGCAAGCACTTCTTCGCCGACGTCTCCGGCGGCCACGTGCTCCACGTCCACCTGGGCATGTACGGGGCGTGGACCTTCGGCGGGGATCAGGACTTCGCGGCCGCGTCCTCGATCGGCGCACCCCGCCGGATCGGCGAGCGGGAGGTCCACGACGACGGCGCCCCGGCCGCCGAGCCCGCTCGCGACGCCGACGGCTGGGTCCAGCCCCCGCCGCCGGCCGCCACGGTCCGGCTGCGACTGCGCGCCGAGCACGGCTGGGCCGACCTGATCGGCGCGAGCCGGTGCCGCGCGCTCACTCCGGCCGAGGCTGCCGACGTCGTCGCCGGCCTGGGCCCGGATCCGCTGAGCGACGACGATCCCGCGCCGTTCTACGACCTCGCCCGGCGGACACGGCGGCCGATCGGCGTCGTGCTGATGGACCAGGCGGCCGTCAGCGGGATCGGCAACATCTTCCGGGCCGAGGCGCTGTTCCGGGTCGGCATCGACCCGTGGCGGCCGGCCCGGGACGTCTCCGCGTCGGAGCTGGAGTCCCTCTGGGCGGACAACGCCGCGCTCATGCGGGAGGGCGTGCGGCTCGGGCGGATCGTCACCACCCGGCCCGAGCACCGGCCGGGGATCCCTGCCGAAGCGGCCTGGCCCGAGCACGCGAGCTACGTGTACCAGCGGCAGGGCCTGGCGTGCCTCGTGTGCGGGCGCGAGACGATCGTGGTGGAGGAGATGGCGGCCCGGAAGCTCTACCGGTGCCTCACCTGTCAGAGCTGAGGGGCCTGTAGCAGGCCCGACCGGGCACAGCGGTCAAGGCACCGGCGCGGACGACGACGCAACCGAGAAAGCCATGAGCCGGGCCATCGTGTGCACACGATGACCCGGCTCATGAGGTCCGGAGGGGATGACGGGAATCGAACCCGCGTAGCCAGTTTGGAAGACTGGGGCTCTACCATTGAGCTACATCCCCGCGGGGCCGCGCTCGGCGCGGACCAGCGGCTGACACCGTATCACGGCGGGCCCGCGTCGGCCGTGGGGGAAGAGGCATGATGCACGGCTCCCGTCCCGCCCTCCGCAGGGCCGCGTCCGCCCTCGCCGGCCGTCGTCCCCTGTCCCTGCGCGGCGCCACCGTCCTCGTGACGGGCGGCGCGTCCGGCATCGGTCGACTGATCGCCCTGGGGGCCGCCCGCCGCGGCGCGGGCCGCGTCGTCGTCTGGGACCTCGACCTGCAGGGGGCTGAGGCCGTCGCCGCCGAGATCCGGTCTCAGGGCGCGGACGCCCAGGCCGAGCGCGTGGACGTGACGGACGCGGCCGCCGTCGAGGCCGCCGCCGCCCGCGCCGGAGAGGTGGACGTCGCCGTGAACAACGCGGGCGTCGTGACGGGCGTGCGCCTCGAGGACGCCACGGAGGAGGGCATCCGCCGCACCTTCGAGGTGAACGCACTCGCGCCGTACTGGCTGACCCGGGCGGTCCTGCCCGGAATGCGGGCCCGGGACCGCGGGGCCGTGGTCACGGTGGCCTCGGCCGCGGGGTTGGTCGGCGTCGCGCGCCAGACGGACTATTCCGCCACCAAGCACGCCGCGGTCGGCTTCGCCGAGTCCCTCGCCGCGGAGCTGCGCAAGGACGGCAGCCGCGTCACCTCCCTCGCCGTCTGCCCCTTCTACATCGACACCGGGATGTTCGCGGGCGTGCGCAGCCGGGTGCCCTGGCTGCTGCCCGTGCTGGATCCGCGCCACGTGGCGCAGGAGGTGCTGGACGCCGTCGAGGCCGGCCGCACCCGCCTGCTGCTGCCGCGCGCCGTCGGTCTGATCGCGCCCCTGCGCGCCCTGCCGGCGCCCGTCTTCGACCGCGCGATGGACGTCCTCGGGGTCAACGCCACGATGGACGGCTTCACGGGCCGGCGGTCGCGGCTTTTCGCGGGGCGCGAGACGGCGCGCTAGGATTCCACAGTCTGCCCTCGGGCAGTCCCTCGGGTGTCCGGCGAGCCTCCACCGCGTGAGCCCGCCGGCGTCGGGGACGACGGCGGGGTGTAGCTCAGCTTGGTAGAGCGCGCGCTTTGGGAGCGTGAGGCCGCAGGTTCAAATCCTGTCACCCCGACTCGACGTCAAGACCATCCACCACCACCAACAGGAGTCATCCGTGGTCAAGTCCACCGCAGAGAACCTCAGCCCGACCCGCGTCAAGCTGACCGTCGAGGTGCCGTTCGAGGAGGTGAAGCCCGCCCTGGACAAGGCGTTCAAGGACATCGCCAACCAGGTCCAGATCCCGGGCTTCCGCAAGGGCAAGATCCCGGCGCGCCTGATCGAGCAGCGCTTCGGCCGCGAGATCGTCGTGGACCAGGCCGTCAACGAGGGCCTGAACACCTGGTTCTCCGCCGCCATCGCCGAGGCCGAGGTCACGCCGATCTCCCGCCCCGAGGTCGACGTGACCGCCACCCCGGACGCGGAGAACGCCGAGGGCCCGGTGGCCTTCACCGCCGAGTTCGACGTGCGCCCGACCATCGAGCTGCCCGACTACAAGGGCCTCAAGGTGACGGTGGAGCCCGCCCAGGCCACCGAGGAGGACGAGCAGAAGGCCCTCGACGCCCTGCGCTCGCGCTTCGGCTCCCTCAAGGACGTGGACCGCCCGGCCGCCCAGGACGACTTCGTCACGATGAACCTGACCGCCACGGTCGACGGCGAGCAGGTCGACCAGGCCGAGGGCCTGTCCTACCAGGTGGGCGCCGGCACCATGCTCGAGGGCATCGACGAGGCCCTCGACGGCCTGTCCGCCGGTGAGGACGCCACCTTCGAGACCACGCTCAACGGCGGCGAGCACGACGGCGAGACCGCCGTGGTCAAGCTGGAGCTGACGGCCGTCAAGGAGCGCGAGCTGCCCGAGGCCGACGACGAGTTCGCTCAGCTGGCCTCCGAGTTCGACACCATCGCCGAGCTCAAGGAGGACCTGAAGAAGCAGGCCGCCGAGGAGGCCGTGAACCGCCAGGGCGTCGAGGCCCGCGACAAGGTCCTCGAGGAGCTGGCCAAGCTCGTCGAGGTCCCGGTGCCGGACGGCGTCATCGCCGAGCAGGTCGAGCAGCACTTCTCCGCCGGCGGCCACACCGCGGGCGACGACCACGACACCGCCGAGCACCGTGCCGAGCTCGAGCAGAACACCCGCGAGGCGTTCGCCAACGAGGTCATCCTGGACGAGGTCGCCGAGGCCGAGGAGGTCACGGTCGACCAGGGTGAGCTGATCGAGTACATCATCGCCACCTCCTCCGAGTACGGCATGGACCCGAACCAGTTCGCCATGATGCTCGACCAGGGCGGGCAGATCCCGATGATCATGGGCGAGGTCCGCCGCCGCAAGGCCCTGGCCAAGGTCCTCGAGTACGCCGAGGTCACCGACACCGACGGCAAGGCCGTGGACCTGACGGCGTTCGTGACCCCGGGCGGCCAGGAGGCCCTCGACGCTGAGGCCGAGGGCGCCGAGGCCGAGGGCGCCGACGAGGCGGAGGAGAAGCCCGCCGAGAAGGCCCCGGCCAAGAAGAAGTCGACGGCCAAGAAGGCCCCGGCCGAGCAGGCCGACGACGCCGAGGCGGCCGAGCAGGCCTGATACCGGCCGGTGGGGACGCACCCCCGCCGAGCCACGACGACGGCGCCCCCGCCCACGCCGGTGGGGGCGCCGTCGTCGTCCCGGGGCCCCGGTGGGCGGCCCCGGGCGGGGTCCGCGACAACCTGCGCCAACAGCGAAACGCCGACGGCGTCCCGCGCGCTGGCCCGGACGCCCGGCTAGTGTCGGACTCGATCAGGGACCCGTCCGTCCGCGCGAGCGGCCGCCGTTCGGGAGGCCCGTGGACATCTCGACAGGAAGGCGGAAGTGATGACCGACATCACCCCCAGCATGCGTTCGGTGGACCCGGCGCAGCGCGAGGATTTCCTCTACACCCAGCTGCTGAAGTCGCGCATCGTCTGGCTGGGCGAGGACGTCCGTGACGACAACGCCAACGCGATCTGCTCCCAGCTGCTCCTGCTCTCGGCCGAGGACCCGGAGAAGGACATCTACCTGTACATCAACTCCCCGGGCGGCTCCGTCACCGCGGGCATGGCGATCTACGACACGATGCAGTACATCCCCAACGACGTTGTGACGGTGGCCACCGGCCTCGCCGCGTCCATGGGCCAGTTCCTGCTCGCCTCCGGCACCAAGGGCAAGCGCTACGCCACCCCCCACGCGCGCGTGCTGATGCACCAGCCCTCCGGCGGCATCGGCGGCACCGAGTCGGACATCCGCATCCAGGCCCAGCTGATCCTGCACATGAAGCAGGTGATGGCGGAGCTGACCGCCGAGCAGACCGGCCAGTCCGTGGAGACCATCCTCGAGGACAACGCGCGGGACAAGTGGTTCACCGCGCAGGAGGCCCTCGAGTACGGCTTCATCGACCACATCGCCGACCGTGCCGCGTCCGTGACCGGCGGCGGCGGCGTCCGGGGCTGAGCCCGGCCCGGACCGTCCCGACCCTCTCCAGGAGACCAAGAATGACCCAGTTCCCCGCCGGGCTCCCCACCGGGATGCCCTCCCTGCCCACGCCGGACGCGCGCTACATCCTCCCGCAGTTCGAGGAGCGCACGCCCTACGGCTTCAAGCGCCAGGACCCCTACGCCAAGCTCTTCGAGGACCGCATCGTCTTCCTCGGCGCGCAGGTGGACGACGCGTCGGCCGACGACGTGATGGCCCAGCTGCTCGTGCTCGAGGCGATGGACTCCGAGCGTGACATCACCCTGTACATCAACTCGCCGGGCGGCTCGTTCACGGCCATGACGGCGATCTACGACACCATGCAGTTCATCCGCCCCGAGGTGCAGACCGTGTGCCTGGGCCAGGCCGCCTCCGCCGCGGCCGTGCTGCTGGCCGCGGGCGCCCCCGGCAAGCGCCTGGCGCTGCCCAACGCGCGCGTGCTGATCCACCAGCCGGCGATGCAGGGCGACCGCGGCACCGCCACCGACCTGGAGATCCACGCCCAGGAGATCAACCGGATGCGCGTGTGGATGGAGGAGACGCTGGCCTCCCTCACCAACCGCACGCCCGAGGAGGTCTCGCAGGACATCGACCGGGACAAGTTCCTCTCGGCCGAGCAGGCCCTCGAGTACGGCCTCGTGGACGAGGTCCTCGCCTCCCGCAAGATCACCCGCCCGTCCGCCTGACCGACGGCGCCCGTCGAGGGGCCCGGCCGCGCGCCGCGCGGCCGGGCCCCTCGATGCCGACCGGGGACCCGGTCCCTTAACGTGTCCGTCCACGGTCGTATGCTGGACGGAATCTGACAGCGACGCCGCCCGCGCGGGGCGGACGTCTCCGCCCGGCCCTCGAGGAGTACCACCATGGCGCGTATCGGAGAGAGCGCTGACCTGCTGAAATGCTCGTTCTGCGGGAAGAGCCAGAAGCAGGTGCGCAAGCTCATCGCCGGCCCGGGTGTCTACATCTGCGACGAGTGCATCGAGCTGTGCAACGAGATCATCGAGGAGGAGCTCGGCGAGGCGGCGGAGGCGGACGAGACCGTCCTGCCCACCCCGCAGGAGATCTTCGACCACCTCGAGAGCTTCGTGATCGGTCAGGAGGCGGCCAAGCGTTCCCTCGCCGTCGCCGTGTACAACCACTACAAGCGCGTGCGTGGGCCGCAGGCGCGGAGTGGTGACCTGGCCGACCGCCTCACCGAGCGGGACGACCTCGCGGACGTCGAGGTCGGCAAGTCGAACATCCTCATGGTCGGCCCCACCGGCTCCGGCAAGACGTATCTCGCGCAGACCCTCGCCCGGCGGCTCAACGTCCCGTTCGCGGTCGCGGACGCCACGAGCCTCACCGAGGCCGGCTATGTGGGCGAGGACGTGGAGAACATCCTCCTCAAGCTCATCCAGGCCGCGGACTACGACGTGAAGAAGGCCGAGCAGGGCATCATCTACATCGACGAGATCGACAAGATCTCGCGGAAGTCCGAGAACCCCTCCATCACCCGGGACGTCTCCGGCGAGGGCGTGCAGCAGGCCCTGCTGAAGATCCTCGAGGGCGCGGTGGCGTCGGTGCCGCCGCAGGGCGGGCGCAAGCACCCCCACCAGGAGTTCCTGCAGATCGACACGTCCAACGTGCTGTTCATCGTGGCGGGCGCGTTCGCGGGCCTGGACGAGATCATCGGTTCCCGTGCCGGCCGCAAGGGCATCGGGTTCGGCGCGCCCCTGAACCATCTGGGCGCGGGGGACGTCACCTACGCGGACGTGCGGCCGGAGGACCTGCTGAAGTTCGGCCTCATCCCCGAGTTCATCGGCCGCCTGCCCGTGATCACCACCGTCGAGGACCTCACGCACGAACAGCTCGTGCGGGTGCTGACCGAACCGAAGAACGCCCTGCTGAAGCAGTACCAGAAGATGTTCCTCATGGACGGCGTGGAGCTCGAGTTCGAGCAGGACGCCCTGGATGCCGTCGTCGCCCAGGCCGAGGCCCGCGGCACCGGTGCCCGCGGCCTGCGCTCCATCATGGAGAACGTCCTCAAGCCCGTGATGTTCGAGCTGCCCTCCCGTTCGGACGTGGGCACGGTCGTCATCTCCGGGGACGTGGTGCGCGGCGAGGCCGAGCCCACGCTCATCCCGGCCGAGGTGGAACGACGTCGACGCGGCCGGAGCGCCTGACCGCCGTCGCCCAGCAGGACCGACCGGAGCCGAGACGGCTCCCTGACCGCAAGGAGCACATCATGACCGACACCACGCAGCAGCCCACCGTCGACTTCTACTTCGACGCCACGTGCCCGTTCGCCTGGATCACCTCCCGGTGGATCCTGGAGGTCCAGAAGGTGCGCGACGTGCGGGTGGTCTTCAAGATCATGTCGCTCGCCGTCCTGAACGAGGGCCGCGACCTGGACCCCGACTACCTGGCCCGCCTCGAGAAGGCCTGGCTGCCGGCCCGCGCCGCCGTGCAGGTGCGCGAGCGGCACGGTGCCGAGGCGCTCGGCCCGTGGTACACCGCGGTCGGCACCCGCATCCACGAGCAGGGCCGCACGGACTACGAGGCCGTGGTGGCCGAGGCCCTCGAGGAACTGGGCCACGACGCGGACATCCTGGACGCCGCCCGCACCGACGTGGCCGACGAGCAGCTGCGCGCCAGCCAGAAGGAGGCGGAGGACCTCGTGGGCAACGACGTCGGCACGCCCGTCGTGGCGTTCAACGGCACGGCCTTCTTCGGTCCCGTGATGACCCGCATCCCGCGCGGCGAGGAGGCGGGCCGCATCTTCGACGGCGCCGTCGCCCTGGCCAACTTCCCGTACTTCTACGAGATCAAGCGGGCCCGCACCACGGATCCGCAGTTCGACTGAGCCCCCGGCTCGCACGAGACCGGCCCCACACCTTCAGCGCGAAGGTGTGGGGCCGGCGTCGTCGGGGTGCGGGGCGGCGGGGGTCAGCTGCGCGCCACTCTGCCGGCCGCGCGGATCAGGGGGACCTGCAGGGGCAGCCGCCCGAGGGAGACCAGTTGCGCCGGCCAGGGCCGGCGTCGCCACCGCCAGGCCATCCACGCATTGCCGGGCCACACGCCGAGGAAGAGCGCCTGCGCGGCGCGTCCGCCCGCGCGCCGGGTGCGCGGGACGGCCAGCAGACCCGCCACGGCCAGCTCGGCCACGCCGGAGCCGTGGGTCCACGCGCGGGCCGAGCCGGGCAGGAACGGCGGGATCAGCCCGTCGAAGGGCTCAGGTCGGACGAAGTGGAGCACGCCCATGGCGGCGAGGGCGGCGGACATCCGCCGGGCGGAGGAGTCGCAGGCGCGGCGGCCGGCCGGGGCGGGATCGGGTGTCGGTCTCATCCTCTCAGTGTCCACCCCTGCCGCGGTGACCGCACTGCGACATGCGGCAGGAGCACGACCGGGAGGTGCACCACGACACCCCCGGGAGGGCCGCCTCCCGACGAACTCCGATCCGGCGGCGGACTGTCCGACGTGCGCTGTGCCCTACCGGATCCCGGCCACGAACATCCCACGCTGACGGGCAGACTCGGGTTCGCAGCACGGGCGCGACGACGGCCCCGCCGCCCGTGATGGGCGACGGGGCCGTCGTCGTGCCGCGTGCGCTCCCGAGACACCTTCCGGGAACGCGCGGCGCGGATCAGTCGTCCTCGACCGGTGCGAGCTGCACGTCGGAGACGGTCAGCGGCGCGGACTCGCCGGCCTCGCCCTGCGTGAGGGACAGGTCCGCGATGTTGCCGGCCGCCTTGAGGTCCGCCAGGCCGCCGCGCAGCTTCTCGAGCCACTCGGCCGGTCCGGTCACCACGGCGGAGCGCACCTCGGTCCGCTGCTTCACCTTGGCCTCGGACTTCGCCTTGCGGACGCCGCCCAGGACCTGCGCCACGGTGGGCAGGACCTCGGCGTCGCCGGCGGAGGCGGCGTAGGACAGGGCCGCCGCCTCGTCCGCGGCGCCCGGCCAGGCGGCGGTGTGCACGGATCCGGCGCGCCACCAGCTCCACACCTCCTCGGTGGCGAACGGCTGGAACGGGGCCAGCAGACGCAGCAGGGCGTCCAGGGTGGTGGCCAGCGTGGTCACCACCGAGGCCTGCTCGGCCTCGCCGTGGCCACCGTAGGCACGGTCCTTCACGAGCTCCACGTAGTCGTCCGTGAAGGCCCAGAAGAACTGCTCGGTCACGTTGAGGGCACGCGCGTAGTCGTAGGCCTCGAACGCGCGGGTCGCCTGCTCCACGGTGGCCGCGAGGCGCGCCAGCAGGGAGGCGTCCAGCGGGTTGGTGATGGCCGCGGCGTCGTCGGCCGTGCGGATGACGGCGTCCTGCGTGGCGCCCAGGTTCAGAACGAACTTGGCGGCGTTGAGCAGCTTGATGGCCAGTCGGCGGCCGATCTTCATCTGCGCCACCTCGTAGGCGGTGTCCGCGCCGAGGCGGGCCGAGGCGGCCCAGTAGCGGACGGCGTCCGAGCCGAACTGGTCCAGGATGTCGGTCGGGACCACCACGTTGCCCTTGGACTTGGACATCTTCTTGCGGTCCGGGTCGAGGATCCAGCCGGAGAGCGCGGTGTCCGTCCACGGCACGGAGCCGTTGAGGGCGTGGGCGCGCACTACGGTGGAGAACAGCCAGGTGCGGATGATGTCGTGGCCCTGCGGGCGCAGATCGAACGGGAAGACGTTGTTGAAGAACGCCTCGTCACGGGACCAGCGGCCCACGATCTGCGGGGTCAGCGAGGAGGTGGCCCAGGTGTCCAGGACGTCCGGGTCGCCGGTGAAGCCGCCGGGGACGTCGCGCTGGTCCTCGGAGTAGCCCGGGGCGGCCTCGGCGGCCGGGTCCACGGGGAGCTGCTCGTCGGCCGGGAGGATCGGGTTCTCATAGTCGGGCTCACCCTCCGCGTCCAGCGGGTACCAGACCGGGATCGGCACCCCGAAGAAGCGCTGGCGGGAGACGAGCCAGTCACCGTTGAGGCCCTCGACCCAGTTCTCATAGCGGTGGCGCATGTGCTCCGGGTGCCAGGAGAGCTCGCGGCCGCGCTCGATCAGCTCCGCGCGGCGGTCGGCGTCGCGGCCGCCGTTGCGGATGTACCACTGGCGGGAGGTGACGACCTCGAGCGGCTTGTCGCCCTTCTCGTAGAAGTTCACGGCGTGCATGATCTTCTTCGGCTCTCCGTCCAGCAGGCCGGCCGCGGTGAGGGCGTCCACCACACCCTGCTTGGCGGAGAAGACGGTCTTGCCGGCCACGGTGTCCGCATAGGCCTGTCGGCCGGCGTCCGTGGTGATCCACTCGGGGGTGTCGGCGGCGAAGCGGCCGTCACGGCCGATCAGGGTGCGGGTCGGCAGCTGCAGCTCGCGCCACCAGGTGACGTCGTTGAGATCGCCGAAGGTGCAGACCATGGCGATGCCGGAGCCCTTGTCCGGCTTGGCCAGCGGGTGCGGGAAGACCTCGACCTCCACGCCGTACAGCGGGGAGGTGACGGTCGTGCCGAACAGGTGCTGGTAGCGCTCGTCGTCCGGGTGGGCGACCAGGCCGGAGCAGGAGGCCAGCAGCTCGGGGCGGGTGGTCTCGATGAAGACCTGCTCGCCGTCCGCAGCGGTGAAGGCGTAGCGGTGGTAGGCGCCGGGGACCTCGCGGTCCTCGAGCTCGGCCTGGGCCACGGCGGTGCGGAAGGTCACGTCCCACATGGTGGGGGCCTCGGCCAGATAGGCGTCGCCCGAGGCGATGCCGGCCAGGAAGGCGCGCTGGGAGACGGCGCGGGAGACGTCGTCGATGGTCCGGTAGGTCATGTCCCAGTCGACGGACAGGCCGAGACGGGTGAAGAGGTCCTCGAAGACCTTCTCGTCCTCGACGGCGAGCTCCTCGCAGAGCTCGATGAAGTTCTTGCGGGAGATCACGTCCCAGTCGCGCTGGTTCTTCGCCGGCTTCTCCGGCGGGCGGTAGCCCTCCACGTACGGCTTGGCGGGGTCGCAGCGGACGCCGTAGTAGTTCTGCACGCGGCGCTCGGTGGGCAGGCCGTTGTCGTCCCAGCCCATCGGGTAGAACACGTTCTTGCCGTTCATGCGCTGGTAGCGGGCGAGCACGTCGGTCTGCGTGTAGGAGAAGACGTGGCCCACGTGCAGCGAGCCGGAGGCGGTCGGCGGGGGAGTGTCGATCGAGTAGACCTGCTCGCGGGTGGTCTGCGTGTCGAACGCGTAGGTGCGCTCGTCGGCCCAGCGGGCGGTCAGCTTCTCCTCGAGGCCCTCGAGGGCCGGCTTGTCCGGCACGGCCACGGCGCCGGCGGCGGGGGTGGACGGGGTCGATGCGTCGATGGGCGTGTCTGTGCCCTGCGTGTTCTCAGCCATGCCCGCCATCCTCCCATGACCGGGGCGGCGGGCCGGGCCTGCGACGACGCCCGGGACGTCCCGCCCTTTCAGTCGCTCGACCTGGCGGAGGTGATCCGGGCGGTGCTCCGAACGGCGCGGCTCGGCTACGGTCGGAGGCGTGAGCCACACCCATGAACCTGCGAAGAACCCCGCCCGCGCCGCCGTCGTGACGGGGGCCACGAGCGGCATCGGCCGCGCCACGGCCCTCGAGCTCGCCCGCCGCGGCTGGCGCGTGTACGCGGTCGGCCGCCGGGCCGAGCGCCTCGAGACCCTCGCTGCCGACGCCCGGGCCGAGGGCGTGAGCGGCGACGTCGTCCCCGCCGCCCTGGACGTCACGGACGAGGCCGCCGTCGCCGCGCTGGCCTCGCGCGTCGAGGCCGACGGCGGCGCCGACACCCTCGTCAACATCGCCGGCGGCGCGCTCGGCACGGACGCGGTGGGCGACGGCGACCGCGCCGACTGGGAGTGGATGTACCGCGTCAACGTGCTCGGCACCCTCACGATGTGCCAGGCGTTCCTGCCCATGCTCCGCGCCCACGGCGAGGGCACCGTGCTCAACCTGACCTCGACCGCCGCCGTCACCGCCTACGAGGGCGGCGCCGGCTACAACGCCGCGAAGATGGGCCAGCACGGGCTCACCGGCGCGCTGCGCCTGGAGGAGGCCGAGCACAACGTGCGGGTGATCGAGGTGCTGCCGGGCATGGTCCACACCGAGGAGTTCTCCCGCAACCGCCTGGGCGGCGACCAGTCCGCCGCGGACGCCGTGTATGCGGGCGTGGAGAAGCCGCTCACCGCCGAGGACGTCGCCGAGGTGTGCGTCCACGCCGTCGAGCTGCCCCACCACGTGAACCTGGATCAGATCGTGATGCGGCCGGTCGCCCAGGCCGCCCAGCACAAGGTGATCCGCCGGTGAGCGGCGGGCCGCAGAACGTGTGGGCCGACGCGGTGGGCTCGGCATGAGCGCGCCCGTGCTGCACGTGATCGCCTGCGCCCACGGCACGCACGACGCGGCCGGCCGCGACGTGATCGACGGCCTCCGTGCCGACCTGGCGGCCCTCCTGGCCGCCGAGGGGCCGGGCGCCCAGGTCCACGAGGCCTACGTGGACGTGCAGAGCCCCTCCCTCGACGAGGTCGTGGCGGCCCTGCCCCCGGGGGAGCCGGCCGTGATCGTGCCGCTGCTGCTGTCCCTGGGCCATCACGTCCACCACGACATCCACCACGCCGCAGCCGCCCGACCCGGCACGATCGCCGCCGCACCGCTGGCCGGGGCCGGGGACGACGTCGAGCCGCGCCTGGTGACCGTTCTGGCCGAGCGGGTGGCCCGGGCGGTGCCGGCCGGTGAGGCCGCGACATCGGACGTCATCCTGGCGGCGGCCGGCACCCGCGCCGCGGACGGCCAGGCCCAGGTGCACGCCCTGGCCGGGGCCCTGGCCCGGGCCACGGGACTGCCCGTGACCGCGGCGTTCGGGGCGGCGGCGACCCCCCGTGTGCCCGACGCCGTCGCCCGGGTGCACGCCGCCGGCCGTCGCGCCGTGGTGGCCGCCCACCTGCTGGCCCCCGGGTACTTCCACGACCGGCTCGGCGAGGCCGGCGCGGACGCGGTCACCGACCCCCTGCTGCCGCATCCGCTGGTGGCGCGGATCGCCCTGGACCGGCTGCGGTCCGCCCTCGTAGAGGCCCCGAGGGGAGCCGCCGGAGGCCGCTGAGCCGTCCGTCACACGACCGGGGCCGGACCGGGTCCCCGCCGCGGCCCGGCCCCGGGAACGTGACGAACCGCGTCGACGATCTTGGGGCCGGCATGCCGGGTTCCTAGCGTGGCGGCCATGACCCAGGTGAACGAGACGTCGAGGCCGGCGCGCACTCCGCGCCGTCCCTCCGCCAAGCCGCACGGCCAGTGGAAGGTGGACGGGACCGCCCCCCTGAACCACAACGAGGAGTTCAAGCAGCAGGACGACGGCCTGAACGTCCGCGAGCGCATCGAGCAGGTCTACGCCCACGAGGGCTTCGACTCGATCCCCTCGGACGACCTGCACGGCCGCTTCCGCTGGTGGGGCCTGTACACCCAGCGTCGGCAGGGGATCGACGGCGGCAAGACCGCCACCCTGGAGCCCCACGAACTCGAGGACCGCTACTTCATGCTGCGCGTGCGCATCGACGGCGGCGACCTCACCACCGAGCAGCTGCGCGTGATCGGCGGGATCTCCACCGACTTCGGCCGTGACACCGCGGACATCACCGACCGGCAGAACGTCCAGCTGCACTGGATCCGCGTCGAGGACGTCCCCGAGATCTGGCGGCGCCTGGAGTCCGTGGGCCTGTCCACCACCGAGGCCTGCGGCGACGTGCCGCGCGTGATCCTCGGCTCACCGGTGGCCGGGATCGCCGCGGACGAGATCATCGACCCCACGCCCGTGATCCGGGAGATCGCGGACCGCTGGATCGGCGACCTCGAGATCTCCAACCTGCCCCGCAAGTTCAAGACCGCCATCACCGGACACCCCTCCCAGGACGTGGTCCACGAGATCAACGACGTCTCCCTGATCGGCGTGGTGCACCCCGAGCTGGGCCCCGGTTACGACCTGTGGGTCGGCGGCGGCCTGTCCACGAAGGCCCGCCTGGCCGACCGGATCGGTGCCTTCGTCTCGGCCGAGCGCGCCCCCGAGGTGTGGCACGCCGTCGTGAGCATCTTCCGTGACTACGGCTACCGGCGCCTGCGCAACAAGGCCCGCATGAAGTACCTGCTCGAGGACTGGGGGCCGGAGAGGTTCCGCACCGTGCTGGAGGAGGAGTACCTCGGCTACGCCCTGCCCGACGGACCCGCCCCGGCCCCGCCCACCCGTCCCGGCGACCACGTGGGGGTCCACGAGCAGAAGGACGGCCGCTTCTACATCGGCGCCGCTCCCGTCGTCGGCCGCTCCAGCGGCACCACCCTCACCGCCCTCGCGGACCTGCTCGAGGCCCACGGCTCCACGCGGCTGCGCACCACCCCCCACCAGAAGATCGTGGTGCTGGACGTGGAGCGGGACCGGGTGGACGCCGTCGTGGCCGGCTTGAAGGAGCTGGGACTGGACCCGGAGCCGTCCGTATTCCGCCGCTCCACCATCGCCTGCACGGGCCTGGAGTTCTGCAAGCTCGCCATCGTGGACACGAAGGACACCGCCACCGCCGCGATCGCCCAGCTCGAGGAGCGCCTGGCCGACCTCGCCGACCGCCTCCCCGAGCGGCTGAGCCTGCATGTGAACGGCTGCCCCAACTCCTGCGCCCGCATCCAGACCGCGGACATCGGCCTGAAGGGCCAGCTGCTCCCGGACGACGACGGCGGCCAGACGCCCGGCTTCCAGGTTCACCTGGGCGGCGGGCTGGCCTCCGTGGACCGCGCCGAGGCCGGCCTCGGACGCAGCGTCCGCGGCTTGAAGGTCCGCGCGGACGGGCTGGTCGACTACGTCGAGCGCGTCGTCCGCCGGTACGACGAGCAGCGTGAGCCGGGCGAGACCTTCGCCCGGTGGGCGCACCGAGTCGACGAGGAGGCCCTCCGATGAGCACCGTTCCCCCCACCCGTCCGACCGAGGACCTCGAGCGCCTGCAGGCGCTCGCGGAGTCCGGCGCCGCCGAGCTCGGCTGGGACGCCCCCGCCGAGGCGGTGGTCGACTGGGCCGCCCGCCATGTGGACCTCCGCCGGGCGGCCGTGGCCTGCTCCATGGCCGACGCCGTCCTGCCGCACCTGGTGGCGCAGCGGATGCCCGGCGTGGACGTCCTCTTCCTGGACACCGGCTACCACTTCACCGAGACGCTCGCGACGCGCGACGAGGTGGCCCGCCGCCTCGCCGTCACCGTGGTGGACGTGCTCCCGGAGCTGACCGTGGCCGAGCAGGACGAGCGCCACGGCAAGGACCTGTTCGCCCGCGACCCGGGGCTGTGCTGCGCGATGCGCAAGGTCGAGCCCCTCAACCGGGCGCTGGCCGGATACGACCTGTGGTTCACCGGCGTCCGCCGGGACGAGGCGCCGACGCGCACGAACACCCCGCTGGTGGGCTGGGACGAGGCCCACGGCATGGTCAAGGTCAACCCCGTCGCCCCGTGGAGCTTCGACGACCTGGTCGGCTACGCCACGGACCACGACGTGCCCGTGAACCTGCTCCTGCAGAACGGCTACCCCTCGATCGGCTGCCGCCCCTGCACCCGCCCCGTCGCCCCCGGGGAGGACCCCCGTGCCGGGCGCTGGGCCGGGACCGCGAAGACCGAGTGCGGCATCCACGTCTGAGCGCCGCACCCGAGACAGACCAAGGAGACACGATGACCCTCACCCATGCCCCCGACCCGGGGACCGTGAGCCCCGCCGGGCCCGACGTCCAGGACGCCCTGGAGGCCGAGGCGATCCACATCATCCGCGAGGTGGTGGCCGAGTTCGAGCGCCCCGCCATGCTCTTCTCGGGCGGCAAGGACTCCGTGGTGATGCTCCACCTGGCCGCGAAGGCCTTCTGGCCGGGGAGGATCCCCTTCCCGGTGGTCCACGTGGACACCGGCCACAACTTCCCCGAGGTCCTCGAGTTCCGCGACCGCACGGTGGAGCGGCTCGGCCTGCGGCTCGTGGTGGGCTCCGTGCAGGAGTACATCGACCGCGGCGAGCTGCGTGAGCGCGCCGACGGCACCCGCAACACCCTGCAGACCACCCCCCTGCTGGACACGATCCGGACCAACCGGTTCGACGCCGTCTTCGGGGGAGGCCGCCGTGACGAGGACAAGGCGCGGGCCAAGGAGCGGATCATCAGCCTGCGGGACGCGTTCGGCCAGTGGGACCCGCGCAACCAGCGCCCCGAGCTGTGGAACCTCTACAACGGCCGTCACACCCCCGGCCAGCACGTCCGCGCGTTCCCCATCAGCAACTGGACCGAGCTGGACGTGTGGCGGTACATCGCCCGCGAGGGCATCGAGCTGCCCTCCATCTACTACGCGCACGAGCGGGAGGTCTTCCGCCGCGACGGCATGTGGCGCGCCGTGGGGGAGCACTCCCGCCCGGCCGAGGGCGAGGAGGTCACCACGCGGACGGTGCGCTACCGCACGGTGGGCGACATGTCCTGCACCGGCGCCGTCCTCTCGGAGGCCGCCACCGTCGAGGACGTCGTGCTCGAGGTCGCCGCCTCCACCCTGACCGAACGCGGGGCCACCCGCGCCGACGACCGCATCTCCGAGGCGGCCATGGAAGATCGCAAGAAGGACGGGTACTTCTGATGAGCACCGCACTGCTGGACCGGCACGCCCCCGCCGGGACCCTGTTCCGCCTGGCCACGGCCGGCTCGGTCGACGACGGCAAGTCCACCCTCGTGGGCCGCCTCCTGCACGACTCCAAGGCCGTCCTGGCCGACCAGCTCGAGGCCGTGGCCCGCACCTCCGCCGAGCGCGGCTTCGGCGGTGCCGAGGGCGGGCTGGACCTGGCGCTGCTGACCGACGGCCTGCGCGCCGAGCGGGAGCAGGGGATCACGATCGACGTCGCGTACCGGTACTTCGCCACGGACCGGCGCACCTTCGTGCTGGCCGACTGCCCCGGGCACGTGCAGTACACCCGGAACACCGTCACGGGCGCCTCGACGGCCGATGCGGTCGTGCTGCTCGTGGACGCCCGCAAGGGCGTGGTGGAGCAGACCCGGCGCCACCTCAGCGTGGTGGCCCTGCTGCGGGTGCCGCACGTGATCGTCGCCGTCAACAAGATCGATCTCGTGGACTACGCCGAGGAGGTCTTCACCGCGATCGCCGAGGACGTCCGGCGCGTGGCCCGGGAGCTCGGCCTCTCCGACGCGGTGAGCGTCCCGGTGTCCGCCCTGCAGGGCGACAACGTGGTCACCCGCTCCGAGCGGACGGACTGGTACACCGGCCCCACGCTCATGGAGCTGCTCGAGTCCCTGCCCGGGGCGGACGCCGAGGACGACGCCGCCGCCTCCTTCCGCTTCCCGGTGCAGCTCGTGGTGCGCCCCCAGGGCGCCCTGGCCCCCGGCCTCGACCCCGAGGTGTTCCGCGACTACCGCGGCTACGCCGGGCAGGTGGTCGCGGGCACCGTCCGGCCCGGGGACGCCGTCGCCGTCCTCACCCCGGGGCAGCCGGCGCGCACCACCACCGTGGTGGGCGTGGACGCCGCCGGGGAATCCCTCGAGGAGGCCTCCTCCCCGCAGTCGGTGGTCCTGCGCCTGGCCGACGAGGTGGACGTGGCCCGCGGGGACACGATCGCCGCCGCGGACACCGCCCCGCGCCCCACCGCGGAGGTGGCCGCCGCGCTGTGCTGGCTCTCCGCCGCACCGCTGCGCGTCGGGCAGCAGGTCCTCGTCAAGCACGGCACCGCCGTCGTCCGGGCGCTCGTCCAGGAGGTGGCCGGTCGGCTCGACCTCGACACCCTGCGGCTCGACCCGGCCGAGACCCTCGGGCTCAACGACATCGGACAGGTGCGCCTGCACCTGGCCGCGCCGCTGCCCGTGGAGCCCTACGCCGTGCATCGGCGCACCGGGGCGTTCCTCGTGATCGACCCCCACGACGGGGCCACGCTCGCCGCCGGCATGGTGCGCGGCGGCGACGAGGCCTGATCCGGATGACGACGGCGCGACGGGAGCGGTCATGACGGTGGTGATGGAGGACGTGGGCAAGAGCTTCGGCGGGCCCACGCCCGTGCTGGAGGACGTCTCCGTGCGGATCGAGCCGGGCGAGTTCGTCTGCCTGCTCGGTGCGTCCGGGTGCGGCAAGTCCACCCTGCTGAACCTCGTCGCCCGGCTCGAGGCGCCCACCGCGGGCGTCGTCAAGACCCCCCGGGAGGGGGCCGCGTTCATGTTCCAGGACGCCGCCCTCTTCCCGTGGCTCACCGCCCGCGGCAACATCGAGCTCGCCCTCCGCTTCGCCGGTGTGGCCGCGGGGGAGCGTCGGGAGCGTGCCGGGGAGCTGCTGCGCCTCGTCCACCTCGACGACGCCGCCGACCTGCGACCCCACCAGCTCTCCGGCGGCATGCGCCAGCGCGTCGCCCTGGCCCGGGCCCTCGCCCAGGACCGCCCCCTGCTGCTCATGGACGAGCCGTTCGCGGCCTTGGACGCGATCACCCGCGACCTGCTGCATGGGGAGCTCGAGCGCGTGTGGCGGCAGACCGGTCGGACGGTCGTGTTCGTCACCCACAACGTGGCCGAGGCCGTCCGCCTCGGCCAGCGGGTGCTGCTGCTGTCCTCACGTCCGGGTCGCGTCGTCGCCGAATGGGACGTGCCCGCGGCCGCCCGCCACGACGCGCCCGCCGCGGCCGCCCTCACGGCCGCCATCACCGCCCGACTCGGTCAGGAGATCCGTCGCCATGCGCACTGACACCCCCACCCTCGACGCCCCCGGCCGCGCGCCGGGGGCCGCCACCGACGACGAGCTGCGCGAGCTCGACAGCGGCCTCGACGCGCTCCAGGCCGTCGACTCGACCCGTCGGACGGGTCTGGCCGGGTGGGACTGGAGCCGGGTCCTGCTCCCGGTGGCCGCCGTCGTCCTGCTCGTGGCGATCTGGCAGGCCTTCGCGTGGCTGGCCGGTGCGCGCGGTGAGCCGATCACCGGTCCCGGCGACGTCGTCGGGGCCTTCGGGACGCTGTGGGCCCAGGGCCTCGTCCAGCAGGCAGTGGCGACGTCGGTGGGCCGCGCCGTCGTCGGCTTCGCACTCGCCGTGGTCGTCGGCGTCGGGCTGGGCCTGGTGCTCGGACAGGTCAGCGTCCTGCGGCGGGCGTTCGGCCCGCTGCTCACGGCCCTGATGGTGCTGCCGAACGTGGCCTGGGTGCCGCTCGCGGTGCTGTGGTTCGGCCTCAGCGACGCCACCGCGTACTTCGTGATGCTCACCGGCGCCGTCCCCGCCGTGGTCGCCGGCCTCACCACCGGCACGGACCAGGTGCCGCCGCAGCTGCGTCGCGCGGCCCGGGTGCTGGGCGCCTCGCGTCTCGAGACCGCCCTGCTGGTGGTCCTCCCGGCCGCCCTGCCCGCCTTCGTCTCCGGCCTGCGCCAGGGCTGGGCCTTCGCGTGGCGAGGCCTCATGGCCGCCGAGATCATCGCCGTCGGCGGGCCCATGGGCGTGGGACTCGGGACCCTGCTCCACGAGGGACGTGCCGCGTCCGACCTCGCCGTCGTCCTCTGCGCCGTCCTGACCATCCTGGCCGTCGGCGTCCTCGTCGAACTGGCCGTATTCGGCCCCGTCGAGCGGCGCATGCTGCGCCGCCGGGGGCTGCTGGAAGGGAGCACGCGATGACCGCGTCCGATCTGTACCCCACCTCCCTGCGTCTGCTCGGCCGGCCCGTCCTGATGGTGGGCGGCGGGCGCGTGGCCGGCCGCCGCATGGGCGCCCTCCTCGACGCCGGCGCGCTCGTCACCGTGGTGGCCCCGGAGCCGGGGGAGGAGGTGGAGCGGCTCGCGGCGGCCGGCCTGATCACCCTGCACCGCCGCCCCTACCGCCCGTCCGACCTCGACGGGGTCTGGTTCGCCCAGACCGCCACCGGCGACCGGGCCGTGGACGGGGCCGTGGCCTCCGACGCCGAGGCCCGCCGCGTCTGGTGCGTCGACGCCTCCGATGCCGAGTCCTCCGCCGCCTGGACGCCCGCCGTCGTCCGGGCCGGGGACGTGACCGTGGCCGTCAACGCCGGGGGAGACCCTCGCCGCGCCCGCGCCCTGAAGGATGCGATCACCCTCGCCCTGTCGACGGGGCGGCTGCCGCTGCGCCGGCGGCGCGCGTCCGCCGAGCCCGGCCGCGTGGCCCTCGTCGGCGGCGGCCCCGGCGACTCCGGGCTCATCACCGTGCGCGGCCGACAGCTGCTCGCGGAGGCCGACGTGGTGGTCGCCGACCGGCTGGGCCCGCGCGCCCTCCTGGCCGAGCTGGACCCGGCGGTGCCCGTGATCGAGGTCGGCAAGGCCCCCGGGAACCACCTGGCCACGCAGGACGAGATCAACGCCGTCCTGGTCCGGGAGGCCCGGGCCGGCCGCCTCGTCGTCCGGCTCAAGGGCGGCGACCCGTACGTGCTCGGCCGCGGCGGCGAGGAGGCAGCGCACTGCCGCGCCCATGGCGTCGACGTCGAGGTGGTCCCCGGTGTCACGAGCGCCGTCTCGGTGCCCGCCGCCGCGGGGATCCCGGTCACCCATCGCGGCGTCGCCACCGGCTTCACGCTGGTGACCGGCCACGAAGAGCTGGCCGAAGTGCCCACCCGGGCCGACCACACGCTCGTCCTGCTGATGGGCGTGCGCCGGCTCGCGGACACCGCGCGCCGACTGACGGAGCGCGGCCTCGACGGCGCGACGCCCGTGGCGATCATCGAGCGCGGCTGGATGCCGGACCAGCGGGTCACCGTGGGCACGGTGGAGACCATCGCCGCGCAGGCGGCCGCCGTCGGTGTGGAGAACCCCGCCGTGATCGTCGTGGGCGACGTCGTGCGCCTGAGCCCCTACGCCACCGGCGCGCCTGCAGCCGGTGTCCCTGCCCCGATCTTGACCCTGAACCCGACCTCCGAAGGAGCACGAGCATGACCCTGACCCCCTCGAGGCCTGACCGCCCGTTGCGCATCGCCATCATCGGTGCCGGACCCGCCGGGGTGTACACGGCGGACATCCTGACCAAGGAGGAACGGGACTTCCGTGTCAGCATCGACCTGTTCGACCGGTACCCGGCCCCGTTCGGTCTGATCCGCTACGGGGTGGCCCCGGACCATCCGCGCATCAAGGGCATCGTCACCGCCCTGCACAAGGTCATGGACCGCGGGGACATCCGTTTCCTGGGGAATGTGGACTACGGCACGGACCTGAGCCTGGCGGATCTGCGTCGGCATTACGACGCGATCGTGTTCTCCACCGGTGCGGTGCGGGACGCTGCCCTGGACGTGCCGGGGGTGGAGTTGGCCGGCTCGTTCGGTGGCGCGGATTTCGCGTCCTGGTATGACGGGCACCCGGATGTGCCGCGGCATTGGCCGTTGGAGGCCACGCAGGTGGCGGTGATCGGCAACGGGAACGTGGCCCTGGATGTGGCCCGGATCCTGTCCAAGCATGCCGAGGACCTGTTGCCCACCGAGATCCCGGACAACGTGTACCGGGATCTGGCCGCTTCCCCGGTCACGGATGTGCACGTGTTCGGTCGGCGTGGGCCGGCGCAGGTGAAGTTCACCCCGTTGGAGCTGCGGGAGCTGGCGCATTCGAGGGATGTGGACATCGTGCTGTACGAGGAGGACTTCGACTTCGATGAGGCCTCGGAGAAGGCGATCGAGGAGAACAATCAGGTCCGCACGATGGTGGGGACGCTGACGAACTGGCTCATGGAGCAGGAGGACCGTCAGCAGAGCGCCTCGCGTCGGCTGCACCTGCATTTCCTGCAGGCCCCGGAGGAGTTCCTGGACGAGGACGGCGACGGCCGGGTGGACGGTCTGCGGATGCGCCGCATGGAGTTGGACGGCTCCGGTGGGGTCCGTCCGACGGGGGAGACCGTGGACTACCCGGTGCAGGCGGTGTACCGGGCGGTGGGCTACTTCGGTTCGCCCGTGGAGGGGGTGGAGTTCGATGAGGTGCGCGGTGTGATCCCGAACGCGGAGGGTCGTGTGCTGGACGCGGACGGCGCCCCCGTCCCCGGCCTGTATGCCTCCGGCTGGATCAAGCGCGGCCCCGTGGGGTTGATCGGGCACACCAAGGGTGACTCTCTGGAGACGATCAAGCATCTGATCGAGGACGAGCCGGGGCTGTGGACGGCCCAGGAGCCCTCCGAGGAGTCGGTGATCGAGCTGCTCGAGTCCCGTGAGGTGCCGTACACGACGTGGGCCGGTTGGCATGCTCTGGATGACCATGAGAAGTCCTTGGGTGCGCAGGCGACGCAGGCCGGTCCGGTGGCGCGGGAGCGGGTGAAGGTCGTGGACCGGGAGGAGATGACCCGCATCTCCCGGGAGAGCGTCCTCCTCGGCGCCGGAGGCTGAGTCCTCCCGTCGGGCGGATTCGCGGCCGCGGCGCGGCCCACCCCTCGCCCGCGCCGCGGCCCGCTCCCTACCGTGGTGCCCATGACCACCTTCGCCGCAGCCGAACGCGCCCGTCTCGCTGACCTCCTGCTCGAGAAGGGCCCCCACGCGCCCACCCTGTGCGGCGGCTGGAGCACCCGCGACCTCGCCGCCCACCTCTGGCTGCGGGAGAGCCGGCCCGACGCCTTCGCCGCCCTGTTCATCCCGCCGCTGTCCCGCCACCTCGACCGCCTGACCGCGGACACCAAGCGCCGCGACTACGCCGAGGTCGTGCGGGAGTGGGCCGCGGGCCCGTCGGCGCTGAACCCCATGCGGGCGGCGGACAGGCACGTGAACGCGGCCGAGCACTTCATCCACCTCGAGGACGTCCGGCGCGGCGAGTCCGCGACCGGCGGCTCGCTGCCCGCCCCGCGCCCGTTCTCCCCGGACGAGGAGGACGCCCTCTACCGCTCGCTGCGTCGCATGGCCCCGCTGTTCCTGCGCACGTCCACGGCGCCGGTGGTCCTCCAGGGCCCGGGTCGCGCCCCGGTCACCGTCACCCGTGGGGCCGTGGCGCTGCGGGCGCCCGTCACGGTGACCGGCGAGGTCGGGGAGCTCCTCCTCTGGGCCTCGGGCCGGGACGCCGTGCACGTGGAGATCGACGGCGACGCGTCGGCGGCCGTGCGCACCGCCCTCTGACGCGCTCCGGCCCCGCGGCCCCGGGCCGGCGCAGCGTCCACTACACTGGCGGGCACAGGCGTCGACCCGGCCATCACCGGCGAGCCTCCGGAAGAACGGGCCGCACGGCCCCAGTAGAACCGGACGGGTAAGCCCGTCACAGCAGTCATCAAGCGGCCGGCACCCCGGGGACCTCCCGACGCCGGCAAGCAAGGTGGTACCGCGTCCGCGGCCGGCCGGAGGGTCGGGCCCTCGGGCGTCCTTGCACGGAACCGACGCCCCGGACGCAAAGGACCCCCGTGTACCCCCTCGCCTCCTCCGCCCCTGACGGCCGCACCCCCGCCTCCCCGCGCTTCCCGGAGATCGAGCGCCGCATCCTGGCGTACTGGGACGAGGACGGCACCTTCCAGGCCTCGATCGACCAGCGTCCCACCCGGAACGAGGACGGCTCGCAGAACGAGTTCGTCTTCTACGACGGCCCGCCCTTCGCCAACGGCCTGCCGCACTACGGCCACCTGCTCACCGGGTACGTCAAGGACCTCGTGGCCCGCTACCAGACGCAGCAGGGCCGCCGCGTGGAGCGCCGCTTCGGCTGGGACACCCACGGCCTGCCCGCCGAGCTCGAGGCGATGAAGCAGCTGGGCATGACGGACAAGTCCGAGATCGAGGCCATGGGCATCGACACGTTCAACGACGCCTGCCGCTCCTCGGTCCTGAAGTACACCGACCAGTGGCAGGACTACGTGACCCGCCAGGCCCGCTGGGTCGACTTCGAGAACGACTACAAGACCCTCACCCCGGACTTCATGGAGTCCGTGATCTGGGCCTTCTCCGAGCTGCACCGCAAGGGCCTGACCTACCGCGGCTTCCGCGTCCTGCCCTACTGCTGGAACGACGAGACCCCGCTGTCCAACCACGAGCTGCGCATGGACGACGACGTCTACAAGATGCGCCAGGACCCCTCGGTCACCGTCACGTTCCCGATCACCGGCCTCCCGGCGGACCCCGCCCTCGTGCCCGACGGCGGCGCCGACGCGGCGCTCGCCGCGCACCTGGCCGGCGTCCACGTCCTGGCCTGGACCACCACGCCCTGGACGCTGCCGACCAACGCGGCCCTCGCCGTCGGCCCCCAGATCCAGTACGCCGTGGTGCCGGCCGGCCCCGAGGGCGCGACCGCGGACGGGGACCGCTTCCTCCTGGCCGTGGACCTGGTGGGCGCCCACGCCAGGGAGCTCGGCTACGCCGATGCCGACGCCGCCCGCGCCGCGGTCACCGAGACGATCCCCGGCGCCCGCCTCGGCGGCCTGGCCTACGCGCCGCTGTTCACGGACGTGTTCGACGCCCACCGCGGGGAGACCTTCACCGTCAACGGCCGTGACCTCGGCGTCGAGGGCGCCCACCGCATCCTCGTGGACGACTACGTCTCCACCGAGGACGGCACCGGCGTGGTCCACCAGGCGCCGGCCTACGGTGAGGACGATCAGCGCGTGTGCGAGGCCAACGGCATCCCCGTGCTGCTCTCCGTGGACTCCGGTGCCCGGTTCCTGCCGCTGTTCGCCCGCGAGGACGTCGGGCGCGGCGACCTGCGCGAGATCGCCGGCGTGCAGGTCTTCGAGGCCAACCGCACGATCATCCGCGCCCTGCGCGCCCTGGGCCGCGTGGCCCGCGAAGCCTCCTACGAGCACTCCTACCCGCACTGCTGGCGGTGCCGCACGCCCCTGATCTACCGCGCGGTGACGTCCTGGTACGTCAAGGTCACCCAGATCAAGGAGCGCATGCTCGAGCTGAACGAGGAGATCACCTGGATCCCCGGCAACGTGAAGCACGGGCAGTTCGGCACGTGGGTCGCCAACGCGCGCGACTGGTCCATCTCCCGCAATCGGTACTGGGGCTCGCCCATCCCGGTGTGGGAGTCCGACCACCCCGACTTCCCCCGCCAGGAGGTCTACGGCTCGCTCGCGGAGATCGAGGAGGCCTTCGGCCGCCTGCCGCGCAACGCCGAGGGCGAGGTGGACCTGCACCGCCCGTGGGTGGACGACCTCACCCGCCCCCACCCGGACCCCGAGGCCGCCGCGGCGGGTGCGGTCATGCGCCGGGTCGAGGACGTGCTGGACGTCTGGTTCGACTCCGGCTCCATGCCGTACGCCCAGGTGCACTACCCGTTCGAGCGCGCGGACTGGTTCCCCACGCACAACCCGGCGGACTTCATCGTGGAGTACATCGGCCAGACGCGCGGCTGGTTCTACACCATGCACATCCTGGCCACGGCGCTGTTCGACCGGCCGGCGTTCTCCAACGTGATCTCGCACGGCATCGTGCTCGGCTCGGACGGGCAGAAGATGTCCAAGTCGCTGCGCAACTACCCGGACGTCACGGAGGTCCTGGACCGCGACGGCGCGGACGCCATGCGCTGGTTCCTCATGGCCAGCCCCATCCTGCGCGGCGGCAACCTGATCGTCACGGAGGAGGGCATCCGCGAGGGCGTCCGCCAGGTGCTGCTGCCGGCGTGGAACGCGTACCACTTCTTCACCCTGTACGCGAACACCGCGCACGACGGCGGCGCCCGCCCCGAGGGGTACCGCGCGCAGGAGCGGCACACCGCCGAGGACCCCCTGGACCAGTACATCCTGGCCGCCGCGGGCCGCATGCTGCGGGAGGTCAAGGCCGGCCTGGACGCCTACGAGGTTTCGGACGCCACGGACGCGCTGCGCGGCTTCATGGACACGCTGACCAACTGGTACATCCGCCGGTCCCGGGAGCGGTTCTTCGACGAGGACACCGTCGCCTTCGACGTCCTCTACACCGTTCTCGAGGCCTTCACCCGGGCCGCCGCACCGCTGATGCCGCTGATCGCCGAGGAGATCTGGCGCGGCCTCACCGGTGGCCGCTCGGTCCACCTGACCGACTACCCGGACGCCGACCTGTTCCCCCACGGGCCCGAGGCGGACTCCCTCGTGGCCCGGATGGACGCGGTGCGCCGCATCAGCTCGGCCGGCTCGGCCCTGCGCAAGGGGGCCGGGCGCCGGGTGCGCCTGCCGCTGCCCCGCCTGTCCGTCGTCGTCCCGGACGCGGCGGGCCTCGAGGGCACCTACGCCCGCATCGTGGCGGACGAGCTGAACCTCAAGGACGTCGAGCTCACCGAGCTCTCGGAGGAGGCGATCGCCCGCTACGGCATCGGCACGGAGCTGAAGCTGAACTTCCGCGAGCTCGGCAAGGCGTTCGGCAGGCAGGTGCCGCTCGTGAAGCAGGCGGTCGACGCCGGCGCGTACGAGGAGACGGCCGAGGGCCTGGCGGTCACGCTCGCCGACGGCGAGACCGTGACACTGGCCCCCGCGCTCTACGAGCTGCGCACCGTCTCCACCGGCGCCCCCGAGGGGACCGCGGTGGGCGTGCTGCCCGGCACCGCCGGCTTCCTCGTGCTGGACACCGAGGTCTCCGCGGAGCTGGCCGCCGAGGGCACCGCCCGGGACGTGGTCCGCGCCGTCCAGGCGGCCCGCAAGGACGCCGGCCTGGACGTCTCCGACCGCGTGCGCACGCGGATCGAGGGCCCCACCGCCGTCGTGGCGGCGCTCGAGGCCCACCGCGGCCTCGTCGCGGAGGAGACCCTCACGGTGGACCTGGAGCTCGTGGACTCCGGTGCGGCCGACCCGCGCAAGGACCCGGCCGACGACGCCATGAAGACCGTGGCAGTCACCGTCGCGAAGGCGGACGCGTGATGCGCGGGGACGCCCCGGGCACGGTCGAGGAGGTCTACCGGGACCTGCTCGCCCGCGCCCCGGAGAACAAGATGCAGCCGCGGCTCGAGCCGATGCGGCGCGTGCTCGCGCTGCTCGGCGACCCGCAGCACGCGGCCCCGGTGATCCACCTGACCGGCACCAACGGCAAGACGTCCACGGCGCGGATGGTCGAGGCCGTCCTGCGCGCCTACGGGCTGCGCACCGGGCGCTACACCTCGCCGCATCTGCAGCGTGTCACGGAGCGGATCAGCATCGACGGCGCCCCGGTGGCCGACGAGACCTTCGTGCGCGTGTGGGGGGAGATCCTCCCGATCGTGCAGACCGTGGACGCGGAGCTCGAGGCCGCGGGCGAGGTCCCGCTGACGTACTTCGAGGCGGTCACCACGCTGGGCTTCGCGGTGTTCGCGGACGAGCCCGTGGAGGTCGTCGTCCTCGAGGTGGGCCTCGGGGGCGTGACGGACGCGACCAACGTCGCGGACGCCGTCGTCTCCGTGGTCACCCCCATCTCCCTGGACCACACGGACCTGCTGGGGGAGACCGAGGCCGAGATCGCCGAGGAGAAGGCCGGCATCATCAAGCCCGGCGGCGCCCTCGTCTCCGCCGCCCAGGAGCGCGACGCCGCCCAGGTGCTGCTCGAGGCGGCGCAGGCGGCCGACGTGCCGTTCCGCTTCGAGGGCGTCGAGTTCGGCGTGCTCGAGCGCTCCCTGGCCGTGGGCGGCCAGCAGGTGTCCGTGCGTGGCCTCGCGGCCGAGTACCGGGACCTGTTCCTGCCGCTGCTCGGGGAGCACCAGGCGCAGAACCTCGCGGTGGCCGTGGCGGCCCTGGAGATGTTCCTGGGCGGCGGCGAGCGACCGCTGGACGAGGAGCTGCTGCGCGAGGGGCTGTCCCAGGTCACCTCGCCCGGCCGGCTCGAGGTGCTGCGCACCGCCCCCACGCTCATCGTGGACGCCGCCCACAACCCGGACGGCGTGCGGGCCACGGCCCGTGCGGTGCAGGAGGCGTTCGGCTTCACCCGCCTCTCGCTGGTCGTCGGGATCCTCCAGGAGAAGGACGCGCCGGGCATGCTCGCGGCGCTCTACCGGGCGTTCGGCGACGACGTGGAGGACCTCGCGGTGACGCAGTCCTCCTCGGCCCGCGCCATCCCGGCCGGGGAGCTGGCCCGCATGGCCGTCGACGCCGGCTGGCCCGAGGACGACGTGTACGCCACCGAGTCCGTGCCGGACGCCCTCGAGTGGGCGGTCGGCCGCGCGGAGGCCCTCGAGACGAGCGCGGACGAACTGGCCTCCGGCACCGGCGGCGGCGTGCTCGTGCTCGGCTCGATCACCCTGGCCGCCGAGGTCCGCACCCTCGTGGGCGAGCCCCGCCATGCCGGCCCCGTCACCGTGGCCGCCCGCGGCCTCGACCCCGCCGACCTGCTCGACGCCGTCGGGCTGGCGGACGCCGACGAAGACGATCTGGACCCGGAGATCCTCGAGCTGCTCGAGGACCGCGACGACGCCGGCGCCCGCCGCCGGCCGGAGGAGGACCGATGACCCCCGACCAGCCGGAGACCGGAGGCGCCACGGAGCAGGGGCGCTTCGGCGACGAGCCCTGGCGCCCCGAGCGCGAGACGCGAGCCCAGCGGCAGTGGCGCCCCGGCACTCGCCGGCGCCGACGCTCCGTGCGCGCCCTGTTCACCTCCACGATCCTCATGCTCGAGGCGGTGCTCATCTTCTTCCTCGGACTCATGCTGTTCGGCATGCACCGGGACGAGCCGGGCGCCTGGTGGTTCGTGGCGGGCTACTCCGCGCTGGCCGTCGTCGCGGTGCTGACCTGCGCCCTGGTGCGCAAGCCCGTCGGCATCGCGATCGGCTGGGCGATCCAGGCCGTCCTGCTGGCCTCCGGCTTCTGGGAGTACTCGATGTTCGTGGTGGGGGCCCTCTTCGCGCTGACGTGGGCGTACGCCGTGATCAAGGGCGGTGCCATGGACGTCGAGAACGCCCAGCGCGACCGCCTCGAGGCCGCCTGGGAGGCCGAGCACGGACGCTGAGTCCCGGGCCCCACTAGGGTGGAGCGGGAACCGGGCCGCGCTCGCGGCCGTCCGACGACGCTAGGAGCACACCCCATGACGCACCACACCGAAGAGACCCTCGTCCTCATCAAGCCGGACGGGGTGGCCCGCAACCTGGTCGGCGAGATCCTCGCGCGCATCGAGCGCAAGGGCTACGTGATCGCCGACCTGAAGATGCTCACGCCCACCCGCGCCATGTTGGAGCGCCACTACGAGGAGCACCAGGGCAAGCCGTTCTTCGAGCCGCTGGTGGCGTTCATGGCCTCCGGCCCCGTGGTGGCCGCGCGCGTCACGGGCGATTCGGTGATTGAGGGGTTCCGCTCGCTGGCCGGCAAGACCGACCCCACCGTGGCCGCCCCGGGCACCATCCGCGGCGACCTGGGCCGGGACTGGGGCGAGGCCGTCCAGAAGAACCTCGTCCACGGTTCGGACTCGACCCTTTCGGCCGAGCGCGAGCTCGCGATCTGGTTCGGCTGAGCCCGTTCCGGGCCCGCACGACGGCGGCCGGTCACCCTGGTGGGGTGACCGGCCGCCGTCGTCGTGTCCGGTGGGGGAGCTTAGGCTCAGTCGATCCCGACGACCCCGAGGCCCAGTTCCAGCAGGATCGAGGCGAACACCAGGACGTAGAGGAGCACGATCACGGGCCAGGCCAGCTCCCGGGCGAGGCGGACGAGACCGGCCGGGGCCGGCAGCGTGCCGGTCTGCAGGTTCCGGGACGTCACAAGCACGAGCTGGGCGATGACCATGGCCCACACGATCATGCAGTAGAGGCAGAGCGTGCCGATGCTGTAGACGGCCGAGTACCAGAGCCACACGCAGAACGCGAAGCCCGCCAGGATCCCCGCGTTCATCAGCAGCCAGTACCAGCGGGCGAAGCGGGCGCCGGCGAGCAGGGACATCCCCACGGTGATGAGCACGGAGAACGCGACCACGCCGATGTACGTGTTCGGGAAGCCGAAGGTGTGGGCCTGCCACGACTGCATCACCTGGCCGCAGGACACCCACGGGTTGAGGTCGCAGGACGTGCGGTGCGTCGGGTCCGCGGTGAGGAGGGTGCGCTCGACGATGATGATGATGGTGGCCGTCAGCGCCACGAGCGAGGTGATCAGGAGCAGCGCCGCCGTGCCCGCGGGCCGGGCGTACCAGGTGAGCCGGGCCTCCTCGGCGGGGATGTCGTCGGCGGGGGAGAGGCGGATGTCGTCCGTCAGCGGGGTCGCAGGCATGGACACGATTCTAGGCGCGTGCCCGGGGCGGATGTGAGAGAATCGGCCCTGGCCGTCCCGTGGCCACACCGCGGGGCAGCCCGCTGCGCGCCCGACGTCGGGCCGCCGCCGAGGCGCCCCCGCGTCGAGCATCGTGCGGGAGGTGGACGCCGGGCTTCGCCCGTGCGCGTCCGTGCGCCGGCCGGCGGACGGCACGTGACGCCCAGGCCCCGATCTCGAGGGCGCAGCGGTTCCGCGCCGGGCCCTGACGGTCGACGCGGTCCACCCGATGACTTCTCGGAGTCCGCCTCCCGGCGCACCCGTGGCGCACGGCGCCCGGGGCAACGCGGCCGGCGGCGGACGCGGACACGCCGGGCGGCGGCGAGTGTGGCGTCGTCGGTCGGCGGGAGGTGCTGCCATGGCGGCCAACAACGAGGACACGACCCGCGCAGACGAACGCGTGGAAGAGACGGCCGAGCAGGCCGTGACGCAGACCGCGGCGGACACCGCCGACGGGGCGGAGCCGGAGCGGACCGCCGCGTCCGACGACGCCGCGGACCCGGCCGAGGAGCCGAGCGCGCCGACGCTGCAGGTCGACCCGACCGACCCGTTCGCCGTGCCGGCGAACCTGATCGAGGTCCTGCGCACCGAGACCACGTCCCGGCAGCGCTCCGAGGACGAGGACGCCGGAGAGTCCGAGGACCGGGCCGAGGGCGCCGTGGTCTCCCGGCGGCGCCGCCGACGCCGCCGCGGTGAGGTGGACATGGAGCTCGACGGCGGCGAGGCCGGCGATCCCGAGCACACCGTCACCCGCGTGCGCGCGCCGCGCCAGGCCGTCGGCACCGCCTCGGACACCGTCCAGAGCGTCAAGGGATCCACCCGGCTCGAGGCGAAGCGCCAGCGCCGCCGCGACTCCCGCTCGGGCGGGCGTCGCCGCACCGTGATCACCGAGGCCGAGTTCCTGGCCCGCCGCGAGGCCGTGGACCGCAAGATGCTGGTGCGCCAGCGCGACCAGCGCATCCAGATCGCCGTGCTCGAGGACGGCGTGCTGGCCGAGCACTTCGTCTCGCACACCACGCAGGACTCGATGATCGGCAACGTGTACCTGGGCAAGGTCCAGAACGTGCTGCCGTCCATGGAGGCCGCGTTCGTGGACATCGGCCGCGGACGCAACGCCGTGCTCTACGCGGGCGAGGTCAACTGGGACGCCGCCCAGCTGGACGGCAAGCCGAGAAAGATCGAGAACGCGCTCAAGTCCGGCGACACCGTGCTCGTCCAGGTCACCAAGGACCCGGTGGGCCACAAGGGCGCCCGTCTGACCAGCCAGGTCTCCCTGCCCGGCCGCTACCTCGTGTACGTGCCGGGAGGCTCGATGACCGGCATCTCCCGCAAGCTGCCGGACGTGGAGCGCTCGCGTCTGAAGAAGATCCTCAAGGACCACCTGCCGCAGGACGCCGGCGTGATCGTGCGCACCGCGGCCGAGGGCACCTCCGAGCAGGAGCTGCAGAACGACATCAACCGTCTGCGCGCCCAGTGGGAGGGCATCCAGGAGAAGGCGTCCGGCACCAAGGTGCTCGCCCCCGAGCTGCTCTACGCCGAGCCGGACCTGACCATCAAGACGGTCCGCGACGTCTTCAACGAGGACTTCTCCGCCATGCTCGTGCAGGGCGAGGCCACGTGGGACAACATCGAGGCCTACGTGACCTACGTGGCCCCGCACCTGCTGGGCCGTCTGCACCACTGGGTGCCGGAGGACCACGACGGCGAGGACCTGTACGCCACCCACCGCGTGGACGAGCAGCTCCACAAGGCGCTCGAGCGCAAGGTGTACCTGCCCTCCGGCGGCTCGCTCGTGATCGACCGCACCGAGGCCATGACCGTGGTGGACGTGAACACCGGCAAGTTCACGGGCTCCGGCGGCAACCTCGAGGAGACCGTCACCAAGAACAACCTCGAGGCCGCCGAGGAGATCGTCCGGCAGCTGCGCCTGCGGGACATCGGCGGCATCATCGTCATCGACTTCATCGACATGGTGCTCGAGGCCAACCGCGACCTCGTGCTGCGCCGTCTCGTGGAGTGCCTGGGCCGGGACCGCACGAAGCACCAGGTCGCCGAGGTGACCTCGCTCGGCCTGGTCCAGATGACGCGCAAGCGCATGGGCACCGGGCTCGTGGAGGTGTTCTCGGAGACCTGCGAGCACTGCGCCGGCCGCGGCATCCTCATCCAGGACACGCCGGTCGAGCGGGGCCGCTCCGGCGGTGAGCAGCGCGGCGAGGCGGAGGGCCGCCGTCGTCGCCGGCGTCGGGGCGACGGCGAGGGCGAGCACGCCCACGCCGCCGCGGCCACGACGACGGGCGCCGAGCACGCCGACTCGGAGGACGAGCGGCAGCGCCGTGAGCGGGCCGAGGCCGCCCGGGTCGCCCTGCACTCGATCGCGAAGGCCTCCGGCAAGGTGGCCGAGGACGAGGCCCCCGCCCAGGAGTCCGCCCCCGCCGAGCAGGCGGCGGACGCCGCCGAGGACTCCGCGGCCGAGGCCGTCGAGGCCGCGTCGGCCGGGCCCGCGGAGGCCGGGCAGCCGGCCGGGACGGACGAGGAGGAGACGCCGCGTCGCCGGCGTCGTCGGGGCCGCCGCCGCAGCCGGGGCCGCGCTGAGGAGTCGGGGGACACCGGCGCCGAGGATGCCGGCTCCGAGGATGCCGCGCGGTCGCACGACGACGGCCCCGCCGAGTCCGCCGGTCAGACCCGTCAGACCGAGGAGGAGGCGGCCGAGCCGGCCGCCGCCGCGGCCCCCGAGCACCAGGACCCGGTCGTGCAGGCCGAGGAGGCCGTGGCCGCCGTCGCGGAGGCGGAGGCCGACGCCGAGGCCGAGTCCCCGGAAGACGCGGCTGAGCAGGACGACCGTCCCCGCCGGTCCCGGCGTCGCCGGGGTGGCCGCGGGCGGTCTCGCCGAGGCGGCGAGGCGGCCTCGACCGAGGCCGACGCCGACGCCGAGGACCACGGTGCGGAGCGCGCGACGCCGTCGCGGCACGAGGCCGCGGACGCCGACTCCTCGGTGGCCGTGTCCTCCGAGGTCGCATCGGAGCCTGTGCCTGCCGAGGATGCCCCGGCGCCCGTGCCCGCCGAGGATGCCCCGGCGCCCCGGCGCCGCCGGTCCCGCCGGGCCTCGAGCGACGGCGTCGTCCGTCCGGCCGCCGGTGCGGACGCGTCCGCCGAGCGGACGGCCGACCGCACGGACGCGGCTCCGGTGGAGGCCACCGAGCCCTCGCCCGAGGAGTCCACGGACGCCACCGAGGTCCACGAGCAGCCCGCCGCCCCGGCCGCCGTCGAGGAGGCCGTGATGGTGGAGCCTGCGGCGACCGAGCCGACGGCGGAGCCCACGGCGGACGCGGACCAGGCGTCCGCCGCGGACGCCCCGACCGAGGCCCAGGCGGCTCCGACCGCCCCGGTGCCTGGATCGCCGCGCCGGCGCTCGCGTCGCGCCGTGTCGTCCGACGGCGTCCACGTCCAGGTCCAGGCCGCGCCCGGCGGCGCCCAGGGCGGCCGCTTCACCGCGGCCGTGGCCGAGGCGTCCACCCCCGCCGAGCCGCAGGGTGCCGCCCCGGTGATGCTCGGCGTCGGAGTGAAGGCCGCCGACCTGGCCCGTCGCGGCCGCTGACCGTCGTCGGTGCCGCCGCCCCGGGCCTGCCCCGGGCGGCGGCGACGCGCCGACACGCCTCTGTTTGGTCCGGATGCCCGGCAGCGAGTATGCTGGACCATCGGTGTTCACCGCCCGCACGCTCCCGCATGTCCCGGTGAGGGACCGCCGGACCCGGACGCAGCCGCGGTCGAGGTGCGGGCGAGCAGAACCCGATCTGATCCGTTGAAACGTCGAGAGAAGTGAGTCCCAAGTGGTGTACGCGATTGTCCGCGCTGGCGGCCGCCAGGAGAAGGTTTCCGTCGGAGACCTCGTTACCCTTGACCGCGTTCCCGCTGAGACCGGTGGCTCCGTCGAGCTGCCCGCTCTGATGCTGGTGGACGGGGACGAGGTCAAGGCTGGCGCCGATGCCGCCGGTGTGAAGGTGACCGCCGAGGTCGTCTCCCACTCCCGTGGCAAGAAGGTCGTCATCATGAAGTACAAGAACAAGACCGGCTACAAGAAGCGCCAGGGCCACCGCTCTGAGCTGTCCACGGTCAAGATCACCGGGATCGCCTGAGCCGTCACCGGCACCGGCGAAACCGAGCATCCGAGAGGTTAGGCAACAGCAATGGCACATAAGAAGGCCGGCAGTTCCTCGAAGAACGGCCGCGATTCGAACCCGCAGTACCTCGGCGTCAAGCGCTACGGCGGCGAGGACGTCAACGCCGGCGAGATCATCGTCCGCCAGCGTGGCACCAAGTTCCACCCGGGCCGCAACGTCGGCCGCGGCAAGGACGACACCCTCTTCGCGCTGTCCGCGGGCTCCGTGGCCTTCGGCCAGCGCCGCGGCCGCAAGGTCGTGGACATCGTCCCCGCCGCGGAGTGATCTGACACTCGTGCGGTCTGCGTGCGGACCCTCGCCCGGCGAGGACACCCGCACCCCCTGACGCCCCGGCGGGGGCGGGCCCGGCATCCACCGGACCCGCCCCCGCCGTCGGCGTCTCCGGCCCCTGGGCCGTCTGAGTCCGATCCCTCCAGCCCCTAGGAGCACTCCCATGGCAGCCTTCGTGGACCGCGTGGTCCTCCACCTCACCGCCGGCAACGGCGGGCACGGGTGCGTCTCCGTGCATCGCGAGAAGTTCAAGCCCCTGGGTGGCCCCGACGGCGGCGACGGGGGCGACGGCGGCGACATCACCCTCGTGGTGGACTCGCAGACCACCACGCTGCTGGACTACCACCACGCCCCGCACCGGTCCGCTGAGAACGGCCAGCCGGGCATGGGCGACCACCGCGAGGGCAAGAACGGCCAGTCGCTCGTGCTGCCCGTGCCGGACGGCACGGTGGTCAAGGATGAGCAGGGCAACATCGTGGCCGATCTCGTGGGGGAGGGCGCGACCTACGTCGCCGCCGCCGGCGGTCAGGGCGGCCTCGGCAACGCGGCTCTGGCCTCCGTGAAGCGCAAGGCGCCCGGCTTCGCGCTGCTCGGCCTGCCGGGGGAGAGCCGGGACCTGACGCTCGAGATCAAGACCGTGGCGGACGTCGCGCTCGTGGGCTTCCCCTCGGCCGGCAAGTCCTCCCTCATCGCTGCCCTGTCTGCGGCCCGTCCCAAGATCGCGGACTACCCGTTCACCACGCTCGTGCCCAACCTCGGGGTCGTGCAGGCCGGCGACGTGCGCTTCACCGTGGCCGACGTCCCGGGCCTGATCCCCGGTGCCTCGGAGGGCCGCGGCCTCGGCCTGGAGTTCCTGCGCCACGTCGAGCGCTGCGCCGCGCTCGTGCACGTCCTCGACTGCGGCAGCCTCGAGTCCGACCGCGACCCGATCGCCGACTTCGAGGCCATCGAGGCCGAGCTCGAGGCCTACGCGGTGGAGCCCGTCTTCTCCCAGGGCGGGGAGGGCGTCGTACCGCTGAACGAGCGGCCCCGCCTCATCGCCCTGAACAAGACCGACCTGCCCGACGGCGCCGCGATGGCGGACATGGTCCGCGACGAGCTCGAGGGCCGTGGCCTACGGGTCTTCGACATCTCCGCGCTGGCCCGCGAGGGCCTGGACGCCCTCAAGTACGCCATGGCCGAGCTCGTGGCGGAGGCCCGTTCCCGGGTGGTCGAGCCCGCGCCGGCCGCGCCCGTCGAGGTGCCGCGCCGGCATCGCCGCCGTGGCGAGCGGGCCGAATTCACGATCCGCCGCGAGGAGCGCAACCTCGAGCCGCTGTTCCGCGTGCGCGGCGAGAAGCCCGAGCGGTGGGTCGCCCAGACGGACTTCCAGAACGACGAGGCGATCGGCTACCTTGCGGACCGGCTCCAGCGGGCCGGCGTCGAGGACGGCCTGTTCAAGGCCGGTGCGAGGCCGGGCGACGCCGTCGTGATCGGCGACGACGTCACGGGCGTCGTCTTCGACTGGGAGCCCACGCTGTCCGCGGGAGCCGAGCTGCTCGCCGGGCCCCGGGGCACCGACCTGCGGCTCGACGAGCGCACCCGCGCGACCCGCGCGGAGAAGCGCGCCGAGCAGGATGCCCGCCGGGCCGCCCGTGCGGCGACCCGGGCCGAGATGGAGGCCGAGCGACGCTCCGGCCTGTGGACCGACACCGACGATCGAGAGGGATGATCCATGTCCGTGCGGCGCACCGTCGTCACCCGCTATCCGACCCCCGCCACGCGCGGCTCTGAGGACCCGCAGGCCAACCCCGTGACCTCGCGGGAGACGATGCAGGCCGCACGCCGAGTGGTCGTGAAGATCGGCTCGTCCTCGTTGACCACCCCGGACGGCCTGGACGTGGCGGCCATCGACCGGCTCGTGGACGTCCTCGCCGCCGAGCGGCAGAAGGGCACCCAGGTGGTGCTCGTGTCCTCCGGCGCCATCGCGGCCGGCTTCCCCCACCTCGGGCTGGGCCGACGCCCCAAGGACACCGCCACCCAGCAGGCCTCGGCGGCGGTCGGCCAGAGCAAGCTCATGGCGCACTACACCACGAGCTTCGGCCGGCACGACACCGAGGTGGCCCAGGTGCTCCTGACCGCCGAGGAGCTCATGCGGCGCACCCAGTACACGAACGCGCACCGCGCCCTGTCGCGGCTGCTCACGCTCGACGTGATGCCGATCGTGAATGAGAACGACGCCGTGGCCACGCGCGAGATCCGCTTCGGCGACAACGACCGCCTCGCGGCCCTCACCGCCAACCTCTGCAAGGCGGACCTGCTGGTCCTGCTCTCGGACGTGGACGCCCTCTACACGGGCCACCCCTCCCACCCGGACGCGCGGCGCATCCCGGAGGTCACCTCGGACGACGATCTGGCCGGCGTCGACGTGCGTGTGCCCGGTTCCGCGGGTGTGGGCACGGGTGGCATGGTGACCAAGGTGGACGCGGCCGGCATCGCGGCCACCACCGGCATCCCGACCCTGCTGACCTCGGCCGCCAATGCGGGCGCCGCCTTCGCGGGGGAGGACGTGGGCACGTGGTTCTCCGCCACCGGCCGCCGCCGGTCCGCCCGCGCGGCGTGGCTCGGCCTCACGGCGGAGGTCCGGGGTCGGCTCATCATCGACGACGGCGCGGTGGCCGGGGCGATCGACCGCGGCCGCTCCCTGCTGGCCGCGGGCATCACCGGCTGCACGGGCGCCTTCACGCCGGGCGACGTCGTCGAGATCGTGGATGCGCATGGCCGGGTGCGGGCGCGCGGCCTCGTGCAGTACTCCTCGTCGCAGCTGCCCGCCATGCTCGGGCGGACGACCGCCGACCTCCGCGAGGACCTCGGCGCGGGCTACGACGGCGTCGTCGTGCACGCCGACGACTGGGTGCGCCTGGCTCCGCCGCAGCGCTGACCGGCACGGGCTCCGGCCGAGTCGACGGACCGGGCCTCGTGCCTCGTCCGGGGCGCTCGATAGGCTGGCGGCATGCAGACCACCGAGAGCACCGCACCCCAGGATCAGTCCGGCCGCCAGGACGCCGAGGCGCCGACGCCCGAGGTCGAGGAGGCCGTCCGCCAGCGGGCCGAGTGGGCGCGTCAGGCCGTGCCCGAGCTGGCCGTCGCCGGCCGCGCCCGCAAGGACGCCGTCCTGCGCCACATGGCCGAGGCGCTGCGCGCCAACACGGCCGCGATCATCACGGCCAACCGCGAGGACCGCAGCCGCGGCCGCGAGACCGGCACCTCGGCGGCCCTGCTGGACCGCCTCAAGCTGGACGAGGCGCGCGTCGAGGCGCTGGCCCTCGCCCTGGAGACCCTGGCCGGCCTGCCGGACCCCGTGGGCACCGTGGTCCGCGGCGGCCCGCTGCCCAACGGCGTGCGGATGAGCCAGGTGCGGGTGCCCCTGGGCGTCGTGGGCGCCGTGTACGAGGCCCGTCCGAACGTCACGGTGGACATCGCCGGCATCGCCCTGAAGTCGGGCAACGGCGTGATCCTGCGCGGCGGCTCGGCCGCGGAGTCCACCAACGCGGTCCTGATCCAGGTGCTGCGCGAGGCGCTCGTGGACCAGGGCTTCGACGCCAACATCATCCAGGGCATCGACGATCTCGGACGTCCCGGCGTCGCCGCCCTGATGGCCGCCCGTGGCGCGGTGGACGTCCTCGTCCCGCGCGGCGGCCGTGAGCTGATCCAGCGCGTGGTCCGCGAGGCCCGGGTGCCCGTGATCGAGACGGGTGAGGGCAACGTGCATCTGTACGTGGACGCCTCCGCACCCAAGCAGATGGCGGTGGACATCGCGCTCAACTCGAAGACCCACCGCACCTCCGTGTGCAATGCGGCCGAGACCCTGCTGCTCCACCGGGACGCGGAGGAGACGGGCCGAGAAGTGCTGCGCGCCCTCACCCGTGCCGGCGTGCTGCTGCACGTGGACGAGGCCGCGCGGGCCTGGCTGCCCACGCTCGCCGACCGCGGCGACCACGCCCGGGACGCCGTGGACGCCACGGAGGAGGACTGGGGCACCGAGTACCTGGACATGGAAATGGCCGTGCGCGTCGTGGACTCCCTCGGCCAGGCGATCGAGCACATCGGCCGGTGGTCCACGGGCCACACCGAGGCCATCGTCACGAACGACCTGGCCGCGGCCGAGCGGTTCATCACCGAGGTGGACGCCGCGGCCGTCATCGTGAACGCGTCCACGCGCTTCACCGACGGCGGCGAGCTCGGCCTCGGCGCCGAAGTGGGCATCTCCACCCAGAAGATGCACGCCCGCGGGCCCATGGGCCTGGAGGAGCTCACGACCACCAAGTGGATCCTGCGCGGCGACGGGCAGATCCGCCGCTGAGCCGGGCTACGATGGACACCAGGACCCCTTCGGCCCGGCCCCGGCCCGGCCGTCTGACCCGCTGCACCGAGGAGCATCCATGCTGAACACCGCCCTGATCCTGGCCGCCGCCGAGGAGGGCCACCACGTCGTCAACGAGCTGCCGATGGACCCCATCTGGTACGGCCTGCTCGTCTTCGCGCTGCTGATGGCCGCCCTGGCCGCCACCATGTCCATGCGCTCCCGCGCGCTGCGCCTGCCCGAGCCCACCACCGCGGTCCAGCACCACGGCACCGGCCGCGGCTCGCACACCTCCGGTCACTGACGTCTCACCGGCCCGCCGCGTCGTCGCCCCTGCCGGGGGCTGCGTGGCGGGCCGTCCGTTCGTCTCCTGAGCGCATGACCGTCGCCTCCCGCACCCCCGTGCCCGCGCCCACCGCCGGGGGCGCGCGCCGTCGTCGCCTCGGCATCATGGGCGGCACCTTCGACCCGATCCACCACGGGCACCTCGTGGCCGCCTCCGAGGTGGCCGCCGAGTTCGAGCTGGACGAGGTCGTCTTCGTCCCCACGGGTCAGCCGTGGCAGAAGTCGGACCGGCAGGTCTCCCCGGCCGAGGACCGCTACCTCATGACCGTGGTGGCCACCGCCTCCAACCCCCGGTTCACCGTCTCCCGCGTGGACATCGACCGCCCCGGCGTGACCTACACCGTGGACACGCTGCGGGACCTGCGCCGCCTGCACCCGGACGCCGAGCTGTTCTTCATCACCGGCGCGGACGCGATGGGCCAGATCCTCACGTGGAAGGACGTGGACGAACTCTGGGACCTGGCGCACTTCGTCGGTGTCACCCGTCCCGGCCACGACCTCTCGGACATGGGCCTGGGCGCCGACGTCTCCCTGATGGAGATCCCCGCCATGGCGATCTCCTCCACGGACTGCCGGGAGCGCGTCCGCCGGGGCCGGCCCGTCTGGTATCTCGTCCCGGACGGCGTCGTCCAATACATCGCCAAGCACCACCTCTACGTCTCGGAAGAGGAGACCTCGTGACCGTTCCCCAGACCACCCTGGACGCCCTCACCACCGCCGCGGCCGCCGCCGCGGACAAGCTCGGCACGCACATCGTCGCGTTCGACGTCGCCGAGCGGCTCGGCCTGACCGACGCCTTCCTGATCGCCTCCGGCGCCTCGGAGCGTCAGGTCAACGCGATCGTCGACGGCGTCGAGGAGGCGCTGTTGAAGGACGAGCAGCTCAAGCCGTTGCGTCGCGAGGGCCGGTCCGACGGCCACTGGGTGCTGCTCGACTACGGACACTTCGTGGTGCACGTCCAGCATCGCGAGGACCGCGAGTTCTACGCGCTGGACCGCCTGTGGAAGGACACCCCGGCGATCGACCTCGGCCTGCCGGAGGAGAGCACCCGACCGGACGCGGCCACCCAGGACGACGGCGCCTCCGCCTCGCACGCCTCCTGAGCGGGCCGGGAGATGCGCCTGATCCTGCTGCGTCACGGCGAGACCGACTGGAACGTCCTGGACCGCTACCAGGGGCACACGGACATCGAGCTGAACGCCGAGGGGGAGCGCCAGGCCCGCCGCGCCGCCGGCGGGCCCGTGGGTGACCTGGTCGAGGACGCGGAGGAGCTCGTGGCCGTGTGCTCCCCGCTGGCCCGGGCGCGCCGCACGGCCGAGATCGTCCTCGAGGCCCGGGTGGGCGCGGCGTCCGTGGCCGTCGACCCGGAGCTGATGGAGCTGGCCGGGGGAGAGTGGGAGGGCCTGGAGCTCAGTGCCATCGCGGAACGCTGGCCGGACGAGCACCGCCTTTGGCGGGCCGAGCCGGCGCTCGACGCCGGCCCCGTGGGCGGGGAGACCCTGCGCGGGGGCGGCGAGCGGGCCCTGCGTGCGCTGCGCGGACACGTTCCCCCGCACTGGGCGGACACCCCGCGCGACGGTGGTGCCCACACCCTGCTCGTCGTGGCCCACGGTGCGCTGATCCGCGCGGCCACGGGGCTGCTCCTGCGTCACGAGGGCGAGGCCTTCGCGGCGATGGAACGGATCGGCAACGCCCGCGCCGCCGTGCTGCAGGGCGCGTTCACTGCCGACACCGGGGCCGAGGGCTGGGGCGATTGGACCCTCGAGGGTTACGGCATCTGAGGGCGCCCCGGCCCGGACGCCGATTTGGCGCCCGCACGGGGACCGTGTACGCTAGTCGAGTTGCCAGCGAGGCGAACGGGCCGGAAACGGCGCGTGAAGATCGCGGGTGGCGCCCACATCTGGGGGTATGGCGCAGTTGGTAGCGCGTCTGCATGGCATGCAGAAGGTCAGGGGTTCGAATCCCCTTACCTCCACCAGTCAGAAGGCCCGGTCCACACGGACCGGGCCTTCGTCGTCGTCGGACTCCCGTGCGGGGCCGGGAGGCGACCGCCGCCCCGCGACATCACCGCGGTTCTGCACTGCGGTGATGTCGCTCCGCCGCGGTCGGTGCGGGGGACACGCCGGGGTACGCTGCGCGCTCCGCCGCCGTGAGTGCGGGTTCCACCGCACGGCCCTCCCGCGCCGAGGCGACGGCGGCCTCGAGCACCGCCATCACGGCGACGGCCTGGTCGGGGGTGGCGGCGTCGCTGCTCGCGCGGCCCAGGATCGCGTCGCGCACGCCCGCGTAGGACCGCTGCTGGGCTCCGATCGGCGCGGGGACGCGCTCGGTGTTCCCCTCCCCGTCGTGCAGGAGGATCGGGTCCGGATCGACGCCCCAGCCCTCGGCGCCGGGGAGCAGACCAGCGCGCAGCTGAACCTCCTGCCGATCCGGCAGTTCCTTCACCGCGGAGCCACGCGTGCCGTGGACCGCGAAGCGCGGGCTGCCGCCGGCCACGAGCATCGACGCCTGCAGGACCACGCGCCGGCCCGGGTACTGCAGCACGCAGTGCGCCCAGTCCTCGACCGGGGCGCCCGGACGCAGGGCCGCGAGGTCGGCGTCTACGCGTTCGGGGACACCGAAGAGCAGGAGCGCCTGGTCGACCAGGTGCGGTCCGAGGTCGAACCAGATGCCGCCCCCGGGCACCGCGGCTTCCCGCCAGCGGTCCCGGACGGTCGGGCGGAAGCGGTCGATCCGGGACTCGAGGTGGACGACGTCCCCGAGCCGGCCGGAGCGGACCAGCTCGGCGATGCCCAGGAAGTCGCTGTCGAAGCGGCGGTTCTGGAACACCCGCAGCACCCGCCCGGTCTCGACCGCGAGGTCGCGAAGCTCCCGCGCCTCGGCGAGACTCAGCGTGAAGGGCTTGTCTACCACCACGTGCCTACCCGCCCTCAGGGCCGTGCGCGCGAGCGGCGCGTGTTGGTCGTTCGGGGCGGCGATCACCACGAGGTCCACGTCGTGGCGAGCCAGGAGCTTGTCCACGTCAGGCACCACGACGACGTCCGGCAGGTCCGCGTGCACCGCGTCCGGGCGGCTCGAGACGACATGGGTGAGAGCGAGTCCCTCCGTGGCGTGGAGCAGGGGGACGTGGAACGTCTTCCCGGCGAACCCGTAGCCGATCAGGGCGGTGCGGATCGGTGCGTCAGTGCGGGACATGCAGGACCTCCTGGGCTGGCGGGGGGGCATGGGGGCGTCTCCTGCACGCTAGGCCGTGGCGTCGCGGCGGTCCATCGACGCCGCCCGGCCGGTTTGCGCGGTTGCCGCAGGCCGGGTATTCTGTTCAGGTGCTCCGGCCGGTCCGCCGGAAACGGAGTCACCACCCACCTGGGGGTATGGCGCAGTTGGTAGCGCGTCTGCATGGCATGCAGAAGGTCAGGGGTTCGAATCCCCTTACCTCCACCCGTCAGAAGGCCCGGTCCGTGCGGACCGGGCCTTCGTCGTCGTGACGGCCAGCTCGCCGTCGAGAACCACCGGTCACGACCGGGTTGCGGTCCAGCGTCGATCACGCATCGACGTCGCACAGCCCTTTCACGGCAGGCTCTCGGCGGACAGACTCGAGGCGTCTCCACCCGTGGAGCCCGGACCACCGGTGCTGCAGAGGCGGGGACCGCCACCCCTGTCCGGCCGACTCAGTGAGGATCTGCCATGTCCGTCATCCGTACCCGTCGTCCCTCCCTCCGTCACCTGCCCGCCGCCGTCGCCGCCGCCGGCCTCATCACCACCGTCGCCCTCGCCGGCCCCGCCGCGGCCTGGGACGACGCCCATGGCCCCCAGGCCGGCTACTTCCAGGCCGTCGACCACGAGAACGTCACCGCCGCCTTCTTCCAGACCTACGACGGCTACGACCCGGAGGACCTCACGCTCACGCTCACCCCGGTGGCCGAGGACGGCACCCGCCTGGAGGGCGGCCAGGAGGTGGAGTTCACCGCCCTGGACGTCATCGACGGCGGCGCGGTGGACGTCCTGGAGACCCGCCGCGCGCTCGGCGCGGCCGGTGAAGGCCTCGTGCGGTACGACGTGGAGGTGGACGGGCAGATGCTGAACATGGGCATCACGCTCCAGGCGGACGCCGACCTCGCCGACGATCAGGGGGCGGCCGTGCACGCCGTCGACGGCCCGCAGACGGCCGACCTCGGGGACCGGCCCCTGGTCTGGGACTCGGCCATGCAGTTGGCTCCCGGGGTGGCGGGCGCTGAGATCGTCCACCTGGTCGCCGCGCCGACGATGGAGGACGCCTACGCGGCGGTCGTGGCCGAGCCGGCCCACGGTGAGGTCTTCGCGTTCCGTGACTCGGAGCACTCCGAGCTCCGTGCCTGGTACATCCCCGACGAGGGCTTCGTCGGTACGGACACCTTCACCGTCGACTTCCACAGCGACCACGTCGCCCACGTCCAGACCGTCACCGTGCATGTCGGCGAGGAGATCTCCGCCGCGTACGACGGCTTCCTCGATGCCGAGGACGGCGTCCTCAACGGGAAGCCGCTCGACCTGACCGACCCGGACACCGCCGCGGCGCTCGCCGCGTTCCGGGCCGACGAGGCCGCCCCGGCTCCGGAGGACGAGGAGGAGCAGCCCGCTCCGGTCGAGGACGACGCCGACGAGCAGCACACGACCCCGGACACCGTCGAGACGGGGCAGTCCACCGGCTGGTGGCTGGCCGGCCTCGGCGCCGCCGCCGCGGGGGTGCTGGTCGCGGCCCGCCGTCGTCTGGGCCTGACCGACTGAAAATCCGCCGCGCACAGATCCGTCGACGCGCCGCCCCTCTCACACACAGGGGCGGCGCGTCCGTGCCGGCCTGACACGTGGCCGGCAGTCCGCGGGTCAGTCGCCGAGGCCCGCGAGCAGCAGGTCCAGTCCCTCCTCGAAGGGTGCGTCCGCATAGGGGTTCCGCGCCCCCGTCGCGCGCGTGCCCCCGCCCGCCCGGAAGGCCTCGGCGGCCGCGCCAAGCGCGGGCAGGCGCTCCTGCGCCCCCGCCACCTCGAAGATGTCGGCCGGAGCGTCGACGTCGTACGCAGACCCGTAGATGAACGACTCGAGCGCGATCACCCGGGCCAGCACCTGCTCCGGCGCCAGACCGGTCCGGGCCAGCACCGCGCACACCGTCTCGTAGACCCGCTGCGTCGACGGGGCTCCCTCGATCGGCAGGGTCGCGATGAGCGGGATCAGCGGCGGATGGGCCGCGAAGACGTCGCGGTAGGAGCGCGCCCACGCCCGCAGGGCGGCGACGACGGGCACCTCGCCCCGGATCGCGGCCTCCAGCTCGACGAGCGAGACCTCGCCCATCACGGCGTCCTGCAGCAGGACGAGCAGCTCATGCTTGCCGCTGATGTGGTTGTAGAGCGCGCTCGGCGCCACGCCCAGGCGACGGCCGACCGCCGCCATGGTGAGCCCTTCGTATCCCTCGGTGCGGGCGACCGCGAGCGCCGCGTCCGCGATCGCTTCGCGGCTCAGAGCGGGGGAGAGAGGTCGTCCGCGGCGGCGGCGCGCCCGGGGCGGTTCAGTGGTCTCGTCCATCCGGCCATTCTGACCCGTCGGACGGGCAGGAGGTGTCAGGCCGGCTACGGACCAGCCTTCCCTTCCCGGCGCGCGGCCCGTACAGTGAGCGCCGACACTCTAAATGAACGGCATTCACCCGGGCCCCGCCCGATGCCCCGTCCCCGCCAGAGGAGCACCCCATGACCACCGCCCCCGCCACCGCCGGCCGCGAGCGCCGGACGAGCGACGTCGTCGTGATCGGCGCCGGCCCGGCCGGCCTCATGGCCGCCCGCACCGCGAAGGCCCAGGGCCTGTCCGTCACCGTCCTGGAGGCTCGCCGGCGCGTCGGCGGCCGCACCTGGAACGGCCTGGTCGAGGGCGCCGACGGCAAGGACCACTTCATCGAGATCGGCGGCCAGTGGATCTCCCCGGACCAGACCCGCCTCATCTCCCTGGTGGAGGAGCTCGGCCTGCCGACGTTCTCCCGCTTCCGCGACGGTCGCAACGTCTACGTGGACCCGCGCGGAGAACGCCACGTCTACGACGGCCTCGACTTCCCGGTGGCCGAGAAGACGGACCGGGAGATGGATCGCCTGATCGCCAAGATCGACGAACTGACCGCCGAGATCGACGCCGCCGCCCCGTGGGAGCACCCGCGGGCCGCCGAGCTGGACAAGATCTCCTTCCGGCACTGGCTGGAGCAGCAGTCCGACGACCCGGAGGCCATCGACAACGTCTCCATCTACATCGCCTCCGGCATGCTGACCAAGCCCTCCCACACCTTCTCCCTGCTCCAGGCGCTGCTCATGTCCGCCTCGGCGGGGTCGTTCCGCAACCTGGTGGACGAGGACTTCATCCTGGACAAGCGCGTCGAGGGCGGCATGCAGTCCGTGTCCCTGGCCATGGCCGCCGAGCTGGGCGACGACGTCGTCCTCGGCCAGCCGGTGCGCACCCTGCGCTGGGCCGAGCCGGACCCGTCCACCGCGGACGAGAAGAACGGTGTGGCCGCAGACGTGCGCAACGGCGTGGCGCACGACGGCGCCGCCGGCGACGTCGTGGCGCTCACTGACGACTACGAGGTGCACGCCCGCTACGCGGTCCTGGCCGTCCCGCCGAACCTCTACAGCCGCATCTCCTTCGAGCCGCCGATGCCGCGCGAGCAGCAGATCGCGCACCAGCACATCTCCATGGGCCTGGTCATCAAGGTGCACGCCGTGTACGAGACCCCGTTCTGGCGCGAGGAGGGCCTGTCCGGCACGTGCTTCGGTGGGGGCCGTCTCGTCCAGGAGATCTATGACAACACCAACCGCGGCGAGAACCTGGCCGGTGGCGCCCCGGGCAAGGAGGACCCGCACGGCACCCTCGTCGGCTTCGTGTCCGACGTGTACGCGGAGCAGATGTGGGCCCTGCCGGAGGAGGAGCGCAAGGCCGCGATCCTCGGCGCCATGGCCGAGTACCTCGGCCCCCGGACCCTCGAGCCGATCGCGTTCTTCCTCTCGGACATGGCCGCCGAGGAGTGGACCCGAGGCGCCTACGCCACCAGCTACGACCTCGGCGGGCTCTCCCGCTGGGGCCACCTCCAGAACCGCCCGACCGGTCCCATCCACTACGCGTGCTCGGACATCGCAGCCGAGGGCTACCAGCACGTGGACGGCGCGATCCGCATGGGCGAGGCCGCCGCCCTGGCCATCGCCGAGCGGGAAGCCACTGACGCGGGGCAGCCCACCGGCTGACCGGCCCGACGGACAAGGACATCCTCATGAGCGCATCCACCCCACGACGCCGCGTCGTCGACAATGAGGGACACGAGCACGTGTACCCGACCACCTCCGCCATCGAGCAGGTCAACCTGCTCAACCCGGGCGGGGTGAGCAACAAGGGGCTCCAGGCCGGCAAGGTCGGCCTGCTCGGGGCGGTGGTGATCGGCGTCTCCGTCGTCGCCCCCGCCTACACGTTGACCTCGGGCCTCGGGCCGACCATCAGCACCGTCGGCACCCACGTGCCCGCGATCCTGCTGCTCGGCTTCATCCCGATGCTCCTGGTGGCCCTCGGCTACCGGGCGCTGAACACGCGGGTGCCGGACTCCGGCACGTCGTTCACCTGGGCCACGCACGCCTTCGGGCCGTATGTCGGGTGGATGGGCGGCTGGGGGCTCATCGCCGCCTCCGTGATCGTGCTGTCCAACCTGGCGGCCGTCGCCGTCGACTTCACGTTCCTGCTGCTCGCCCAGATCACCGGGAGCCAGGCCATCGCGGACCTGGCCGGCAACCTGTGGGTCAACATCCCCCTGACCCTGGTGTACCTGGCCCTGGCCGGATGGATCTCGCACCGCGGCATGGAGACCACCAAGCACCTGCAGTACATCCTGGTGGCCTTCCAGATCCTGGCCCTCGGTGCGTTCGCGGTCGCCGCCCTGACGCAGTCCTCCCGTGGCGCGGGCTTCGACCCCACCCCGGTGCAGCTGGACTGGTTCAACCCGTTCACCGCGGGCGACTTCAGTGTGGTCGCGGCCGGCGTCTCCCTGTCCATCTTCCTGTTCTGGGGCTGGGACGTGACCCTCACGATGAACGAGGAGACCAAGGACCCCGAGCGCACCCCCGGCCGGGCCGCCGCCGTCACCGTGTTCGTCATCATCGCCGTCTACATCCTGTCCGCCCTGGCCGTGATCTCCTGGGCGGGCATCGGCTCCGAGGGCCTGGGCGCGGGCAACCCGGACAACCAGGAGTCGATCTTCGCGGTCCTCGCCGGCCCGATCCTGGGCCCCTTTGCCGTGATCATGTCCAGCGCGATCCTCGTCAGCTCCCTGGCCTCCCTGCAGTCCACCATGGTCTCCCCGGCCCGCACCCTGCTGGCGATGGGCTTCTACCGGGCTGTGCCCGCGCGCTTCGCCGAGCTGAGCCCCCGGTTCAACAGCCCGGCCTTCGCGACCTGGGTGTGCGCGGGCTTCGCCGGCCTCTTCTACGTCGTCACGCGGCTGCTCTCCGAGAACGCCCTGTGGGACACCATCACCGCTCTGGGCCTGATGATCTGCTTCTACTACGGCATCACCGCCCTGGCCTGCGTCTGGTACTTCCGCCGCGAGTGGTTCACCTCGGTGGGCAACGCCCTCACCACCTTCCTGTTCCCGCTGATCGGCGGCCTCGTGCTGCTGGTGATGTTCTGCGTGACCGCGATGGACTCCACCGACCCCGACTACGGCTCCGGCTCCTCCGTGTTCGGTGTCGGCACCGTGTTCATCCTGGGCATGGGCGTGCTGGCCATCGGCGTGGTACTGATGATGTGGACGCGGCTGCGCCACCCGGCCTACTTCCGTGGCGAGACCCTGCCGCAGACGGACTCGACCCGACCCATCCCGATCATCCGTCCGGACGACGACGGCACTGCCGTGGTCCGGGACCCCAACGAGAGGACCCACTCATGAGCACCCCCACCGGCTATCGCGTGCAGGACCCCAGCACCGACCAGGTCGTGGAGACCTTCCCCGCCCTCGCCGACGGTGAGGTCGACCAGGTGCTGGCCGCCGCCGAGACCGCCCAGCGCGCATGGGCCGCCCGCCCCATCGAGGAACGCGCCACCATCGTGCAGAAGGTCGCGGACCTCTTCGAGGAGCGCAAAGACGAGCTCGCGCAGATCATCGCCACCGAGATGGGCAAGCGCGTGACCGAGGGCGTCGAGGAGGCGGAGTTCAGCTCGGCCATCTTCGGCTACTTCGCGGACAAGGGCCCCACCCTCGCCGCGGACCGCCCCATCGAGACCTACGGGGGCGGCCGCGCCATGATCCGCCACCTGCCCCTGGGCGTGCTGCTGGGGGTCATGCCCTGGAACTTCCCGTACTACCAGATCGCCCGTTTCGCCGCGCCGAACCTCATGCTCGGCAACGCGATCGTGCTCAAGCACGCCGAGATCTGCCCCCGCTCGGCCCTGGCCGTGCAGCAGATCATGGACGACGCCGGCGTGCCGGCCGGCGTGTACACCAACGTCTTCGCCACGCACGACCAGATCGCCGAGTTCATCGCCGACCCGCGCGTGGCCGGCGTGTCCCTGACCGGCTCCGAGCGGGCCGGCTCCGTGATCGGCGCGCTCGCGGGCCAGCACCTCAAGAAGGCCGTCCTCGAGCTCGGCGGGTCGGACCCGTACATCGTGCTCGACGCCGAGGACCCGGCCGAGGCCGCCCGCACCGCGTGGGCGACCCGCATGTACAACATGGGCCAGGCCTGCAACTCCAACAAGCGCATGATCGTCACGGCGGACATCCACGACGCCTTCGTGGCCGAGCTGGTGTCCCTGGCCGAGGCCATGAAGCCCGGGGAGGCCGCCGACGAGGACCCGACGGTGTTCACCCCGCTGTCCTCGCGCGGTGCCGCCGAGCGCCTGGCCGAGCAGGTGGAGCGGGCCCGGCAGCAGGGGGCGACCGTCCACGTCGGCGGGACCGTCACGGACGAGGCGGGCGCCCGCTTCGCCCCGGCCGTGATCACGGGCGTCACCTCCGAGATGGACGCCTACCGCGAGGAGCTCTTCGGCCCCGTCGCAGTCGTCTACAAGGTGGAGTCCGCGGACGAGGCGCTCGCTCTCGCCAACGACTCCCAGTACGGCCTGGGCGGCGCCGTGTTCTCCCAGGACGAGGCTCAGGCCGAGCGGATCGCCCGGCAGCTCGAGGTCGGCATGGCCAACGTCAACACGCCGGCGGGAGAAGGGGCGGAGATCCCGTTCGGCGGCATCAAGCGCTCCGGCTTCGGCCGCGAGCTCGGCCCGCTCGGCATGGACGAGTTCGTCAACAAGCAGATGTACTTCGTCCAGGACTGACACCCCACGACGACGACGGGCCCGCCTCCGGTGACCGGAGGCGGGCCCGTCCGCGTCCCGCCGGCGTGGCGGGAGCGATGGGTCAGCGACGCGCATGTCGCACAGCGGGTTCTAGGCTGGCGCGCCCTTGTCCCTTCAACCGGGGCGCGGCCATCATGGACCGGATCCCCGTCGAGAACTGCAGAATCGAGAATGTCTGATGTACCCCACCCCGATTACCTTCGACGTGGCGCGCGCCGGCCGCGCTCTCGCCCAGGTCAGTGTCCGCACCCTGGCCACCGCGGCCGGTCTCGAGAAGGAGCAGCTGCGCCGCTTCGAGAAGGGGCTGGCCGACCTGCGGGTGGACGAGCGTCTGCGTCTGGAGAAGGCCCTGCTGAAGTACGGCGTCGGGCTGGTCCCGGAGGACGAGTTCGGCGGCACGGGGGTCCGCCGGATCTTCACCGCCGAGAAGTCCCGGCGCATCGAGGCCATGGAGAACGAAGGCGGCCCCGCGTACGAGGACGACATCTGAGTCCTCCGCCGACAGGCGGACGGCCCCGCATCCCGGGCAGGGATGCGGGGCCGTCGTCGTCGGTCCGCCGGTGGCGGGGGCTCAGGCGGACTGCAGCGCGTTCGTGACCTCGCTCAGGCCCTCCTTGAGGAGGTCTTCACCGATGGTCAGCGGCGGCAGGAAGCGTACGACGTTGCCGTAGGTGCCGCAGGTGAGCAGGATGACGCCGGCGGCGCGCACGGCCGCGGCCACGGTGGCGGTCAGCGTCGCGTCCGGCTCGCCGGTGGCGGGGTCCACGAACTCGATCGCCATCATCGCGCCGCGGCCGCGGACCTCGGCGATGCGGTCGTCGGCGTTCTGCGCGAAGTGCTCGCGGATGACCTGCTCGATCCGGCGGGCCTTCTCCAGGAGACCGTCCTCCTCGACGGCCTCGAACACGGCGAGCGCCGCCGCCGTGGCGACGGGGTTGCCGCCGTAGGTGCCCCCGAGGCCGCCCGGGTGCACGGAGTCCATCACCTCGGCGCGGCCGGTGACGCCGGAGAGCGGCATGCCGCCGGCGATGCCCTTGGCGGTCGCCATCAGGTCCGGCTCGATGCCCTCGGTCTCGGAGGCGAACCAGGCGCCGGTGCGGGCGATGCCGGACTGGACCTCGTCCGCGATGAACAGGACGTCGTTGGCCTTGCACCACTCGACCACGGCCGGCAGGAAGCCCTCGGCCGGGACGATGAAGCCGCCCTCGCCCTGGATCGGCTCCATGATCACGGCGGCCAGGTTGTCGGCACCGATCTGCTTCTCCAGCGCGGAGATGGCACGCTGCGCGGCCTCGGCGCCGGACAGGCCGTCGCGTAGCGGGTAGGAGCCGGGCACGCGGTAGATCTCGGGGGCGAACGGTCCGAAGCTGTGCTTGTAGGGCATGGACTTGGCGGTCAGCGCCATCGTCAGGGTGGTGCGGCCGTGATAGGCGTGGTCGAACGCGGCCACAGCCTGCTTGCCGGTGTAGGCGCGGGCCACCTTGACGGCGTTCTCCACGGCCTCGGCGCCGGAATTGAACAGGGCGGTGCGGGTCTCGCCGGGGATCGGGCTGGTGCGGTCCAGCTGCTCGGCCACGGCCACGTAGCCCTCGTAGGGCGTGATCATGAACGAGGTGTGGGTGAACTGCGCGACCTGCTCCTGGACGGCGGCCACGACGCGCGGGTGGGAGGCGCCCACGGAGGTGACGGCGATGCCGGAGGCCAGATCGATCAGGCGGTTGCCGTCCACGTCCTCGAGGATGCCGCCCGCGGCGCGGGCCGCGTACACCGGCATCGTGGTGGCCACGCCGGCTGGGACGGCGCGCTTCTGGCGCTCGGCGAGCTCACGGGAGCGTGGGCCGGGCAGCTCGGTGGCCAGGTGGCGGGTCTGCTCGAGGTCGGGGGTGGCGGTCATGGGGATGCCTCCTGGGGACGGCTCACGGGGAGCGGGGACGACGGGTGGGCACGACGACGACGCGTCGGGCCGCGTCCTCCCATGGTGGGGCGTCGAGGCCATGCCGTCCAGTGATGATCCGGCATGGAGGCTATGCTTATCCGGCATGGAGGAGAAACTGCTCAGGGCCTTCGTCACGGTGGCCGAGGTCGGCACGGTCTCGGGGGCCGCGATCCGCCTGGATCTCCTGCAGTCCGCGCTCAGTCGGCAGCTGCAGCGGCTTCAGCGTGAGCTGCGCCTGCCACTGTTCGCCCGGGTCGGCGGCCGGCTCGAGCTGACGACGGCCGGCGAGGCGTTCCTCCCGGTGGCGCGCGAGGTCCTCGTCGCCCATCGCCGGGCGGAGCAGGCGGCCCGCACGCTCGCCTCCGGTCGGCTCACGGACGTGGCCGTGGCCGCACCGGGCACCACCCTCATCGACGTCGTGCTGCCGTTCGTGGCCACCTTCGGGGAGGAGGACCCGCGCCCGCGCGTCGCGGAGACCCAGCTGGACGACTCGCTGCTCGACGCCGTCGCGCGGCACGACCTCGTGGTGATGCCGACGGTGCCGCCGCCCTCCGTCGCGTCGCTGCCGCTGATGGACCTGCCGGTCTGGGCGTACGTCGCCCCGGGCCACCCCTGGGCGGGCCGGACGCGAGTGTCCCTCAACGAGCTCGTGGCCCAACCCGTCGTCGCGCCCGCCCGCACCTTCATGGCGCGGCGCGTCCTCGACGGCGCCGTGGCCGTGGCGGGCCTCACGCCGCCGGCCCTCACCGAGGCGAACTCCGGGCGGGTGGCCCAGGCCCTGGTCGCGACGGGGGCGGGCGTCGCCGTCGTCACCGAGGACCCGGCCTTCGGGCTGACGCCGGTGCGGGTCATCGCGCAGGGGCGGACGCTCGCGGTACGACTGCACGCGGCGTGGCGGGAGGACCACTTCGCCGCCGAGACGCTGCAGGCGCTCGCCCGTCGCCTGCAGGCCTTCGTCCGGGACCGCTATGCCGAGCCCGGGGATGACGCGCCGCGCTGAGGCCGGAGCGCGTGAGACCATGCCGTCGTCGGACGCGGCCCCGGGCGGGCCGCGTCGATGCACACGAGGGGAGAACCCGGATGAACACCACCGTCCGACGCGCCCTGTGGGTGGTCCTGGTGCTGCTGTGCCTGGGCCTCGTGTTCCTCGCGCTGCGCGGGGTGCTGGCGGTCGGCGCCGTGCCGATCAGCGCTGCCCCCACCCTCAGCGCCACGGCGTCCGCGACCCCGTCGCCGTCGTCCTCAGCACGCTCCACGCCCAGCCCTGCACCGACGGCCACACCGACCCCGACGCCGACCCCGTCCTCCGCGGCACCCACGGGCGAAGCGGCGGTTCCCGGCGGGACCCAGGAACCCGCCGGCACGCCCACATCGGCGGAGCCCACGCCGTCCGAGGAGCCGACCCCCACCGAGGAGCCGGCCCCCGCCGCGGCCGCCCACCTCTCCGGCCCCGCCGCCCCGTGGGACGAGATCACGGCGACACCCGTGCACGTGGACGTCCACCAGGACGGCGAGCAGATCGTCGGAGCGGGGATCGACCTGACACAGTTGGACGAGGGCGGCGACCTCGACCCGGAGCCGCAGACGGTCGGCTGGTACGGTCCGCCGCAGTGGGGCACCACGCCGGGGGAGCGCTCCCCGTACGCGGGGGTCCTGGCCGGGCACGTCGTCTACTACGGCGTGCGGGACGTGTTCTGGAACCTGGGCGACGTGCGGGCGGGCGCCGTCGTCGTGGTGACGTACGACGACGGCACGCAGGCCGCCTTCGAGGCGGACGCGGACGCGGTCTCGGTGGAGAAGGAGGCGCTCACCCAGGATCCGGCGCACCGCTGGGCCTGGGAGCCCGGGGGCGATGACGCAAAGGTCACGCTGATCACGTGCGACCTCGTGCCGGGCACCGGGATGGCCGGGAACGCCTTCAACAACTGGGTGGTGCAGGCCACCCGCGTCGCCTGAGGCCGCGGCGACCCCGGGGCCGGGAGGCCGGAGGGGTACCCTGGGGAGGCCGGGGCGGCCGACCGCGTCGGACCGCCATTGACCCCGTGACCGGGTGACGACCGCCGAGAGGACCTGCGCCCATGAGCCGAGCCGACATCGCCCCCGCCCGCGTGCGCCCCCGCCGCTGGAGCGTGGCCGTCGGAGGGGCGCTCCTGAGCATCACCCTGGCCACCGGCGGCTGCAGCGTCGCCGAGGAGCCCGGACAGACCGGTGGCACGGAGGCGGGGAACACCTACCTGGAGGGCGTGCTGGCCAGCCCCAGCCAGACGTCCGCCGACCCGCTCGCGGCGGACATCCAGTTCGCGGGTCTGCTGCTGCGCAACCACCGCGACGCGATCCAGCAGTCCGATGAGGTGCTGGGCAAGGACGGCGTGGACCAGGAGATCCGGGCCACCGCCGAACGGATGAAGTCCGAGCACGAGGAGCGGGCGCGCCGGCTCGAGTCGATGCTCGAGGGCTGGGGCGTCCCCTCGGATGACGTGCGCGGTGCGGGTGCCGAGGCGACCCCGTCTGCGCAGCCCGAGTCCACGGAGGACGCGGAGCCGGCGGAGATCGTGGGCGACGAGCTGCGCGCCGGACTCCTGTCCGACCGGGAGAAGAACGTGCTGGCCGCCGCCGAGCCGGAGGAGGCAGGACGGATCTACCTGCTCCAGATGCGCCGCCTCTATCAGGGCGCGCTGACGATCTCCGCCACGGAGGCGGAGGACGGCTCGGACGACGCGGCGAAGGAGCTGGCCTCCAGCGTGGTCGAGGGCCACCGCAAGGAGCTGGAGAGCTTGGCCGCGACGCTCGCGGAGATGGGCGTGATCGGGTCGAGCGGGGCGCGCACGGCGGAACCGTCCGGGTTCACCGGCCCCATCAAGATCGAGGGCACCGGCGCCGACGGCGGCTCCGTCCCCTCGGACTTCGTCCCGGAGCCGCTGCAGCGGGTGCGCAACTTCCGCGCCACCCAGAAGCCGGTGCTGCCGTCGTCGAGCTCGCCCAGTTCCTCCAGCGCGTCGGGCTCCGCCAGCGCGTCCGGCCGGGACGCCGAGGACCAGCGGGGGCGGGACACCGCATCGGCGAGCCCGTCGCCCAGCCCGGCCGACACGGCGCAGGCCACCCCGCGCCCCTCCTCCGGGGCAAGCCCCTCGCCCAGCGCATCCCGCTGACACACCGGCCGGCCGGGCGGCCCGATCCGCATCGCGCGTCGCCGTGACCGAGTCGATAGCGCTTCGTCACCGGATGGTGACCCGCCTCACGTCCGTGCGGCGTAGATTCGTGCCGACGCGGCGAGTGCGGCATCCGGTCGACCTCGGGCGTCCGAGCCGGAGAACCCTTCGGCCCGTCGCAGCACCGCACCCCTGGAGGAGCACGATGCGCACCGCCCGACCGACCCGCCTTGCCGCCGCCCTGGGCGCCGGCGTCCTTCTCACCGGCCTGGGGGCGACCCCTGCCCTCGCCTCACCCGCCCACCCCGCTGGATGGACCGCCGAGCACGGCCTGCCCGGCGGATCCTTCCTCGTGGCCGGCGCGGAGGGTGAGACCGGTGCCTCCTTCGGCACCGAGTTCGAGGTGGACGAGTCCGACGTCCGCCTGACGGTGGCTCCGGTGCTGGAGGGGGAGGCCCGCGGCGCCGAGACCGAGGTCCCGTTCACGTACGACGACGAGTTGGAGCGCGGTGACTTCGACGTCGCCGCGGCCCGGCGGAGCCTGGGCGAGTCGGGGACCGGTCCCGTCGTCTACACCCTCTACGTCCTGGGCGGCGAGGTGGCCGCCCTCACCTACGGTCCGGACGCCGACCTCACCGACGCTGACCCGGGCGAGCCGCTGCGCGCCGACCAGCGTCATGAGCTCGGCTTCCACATGCTCCCCACCGCCTGGGACACCACCCTGCTCGCGGCGCCGGGGGAGCGACACGTGTTCATCTCCTCGTACACGGGCGATGAGGCGGCGCCGCTGACGCTCGTCGCGGGCCCGGCCGAGGGTCGGGTCGTCGAGGTGACGGAGGAGGAGACCGGCGGGCCGCGCGGCTACGTGTACCAGGCGCCCGAGGGCTTCACCGGATCCGACACCGTCACCCTGCGGGCCACGAGGGACGGCGTGACGACGACGCGGACGGTGACCGTGCGGTTCGGCGACCCCCGCGTGGACCTCTACGACTGGGAGAACGGGCGGATCCCGGGGTTCGTGACCTTCCCCGTGGCCGGCCTGTTCGACGACGCTGCAGCTCCGGGCCAGCCGGCCGATCACGACACCCCCACCTCGCCGGCGGGGCCCGAGACCCCCGCGGAGCCGGCCGAGGGCGAGCACACGGTGCCGGACGCGGTCGAGACCGGGCGTGGTCTCGGGGCGTGGCCCGCCGCCGTCGCGGTGCTGGCCGCCGGCGTCCTGGCCGTGGTGCGCCGGCACCGCGTCGCGGCCTGACCGCGCCGGTCAGCGGGGCGCGAGCAGCGCGCTCTTCTCCGGGTGCTCGTCGAACCACTGGGCGACGTACCAGCACATCGGCACGATGCGGCGGCCCCCTGCGGGGCCGCCGTTCGTCGCGATGTCCTCGACGGCGCCCGCGGTCAGCGCGGCGGCGTGGCCCCGGCCGCGGTGCACCGGGATGGTGAACGCGCGGTTCAGGGAGACGGCCGCGCCGTTGTCCCGGAAGTCGGGGCGTGTCAACTTGTCTGTGTAAGCGGGGTGGTCACAGGTAGGGGTTGATCCGGTCGGGGTAGGCCGCGGCGAGCTGGGCGAGGGCCTGCTTCC
>NZ_QNRG01000006.1:0-113369 GCF_003315015.1 Micrococcus sp. KT16
GGGCAAACCAGCTGGCCACCAGTGGGCAGTTCTGATGGCCACCAGCGGGAAGAAACACTGGCCGCCTATGGGCAGAACTCAATGGCCCTTGACACTGACCAACGGAGACCGCTGGACGAGACTCGGCGCCGGGCCGCCCACTGGTGACGGTGAAGAGGCTGCGGGACGTGCCCCGCGACCCGGGTCACGATCATGTCGGAGCCAGGACGCGAGCCCTGTGGCTCGCGGGCTGAGGATCATCCCCCGTTCCAGGCCGAGGCGGCGTCCGCGCGGGCCGGCCACCCGCTCGTGCCCACGCGACGTCGTCGGCCGATCCACACCGGGAGGACGGTGTGATCGAGATCTGCGCCCGGTCCACGCCCCCGCCACCGTCCAGACCCCCGTGCCGTCGTCGTCGGCCTCCTGGGAGCTCTCCCCCGGCCTCGGCGGATTCGGGCCGCTCGATACTCGCTTCCCATCCAGAGGGGCCTGGCGAGGCTCCCGTTTCCCGGACGAAAGCGTTCGGGAAGGCTCCCGTTTCCCGCACGAAAGCGCCGGGGCTCAGCGTCCGGGGGCACGACGACGGCGGGCCGGCCCTCCGAAGAGGACCGGCCCGCCGTCGTCGTCAGCGCCGGTGGCGCTGCGTGATCGACCCGAGGTCAGTGGGCGAACTTGCCCCGAGAGAACTCGTAGACCCACCCGAAGGTGAAGTAGGCGCCCGCGATGACGCCGATGATGAAGACCCACCAGCCGACGGCCAGACCGGTCACGATGATCGCGCAGGCCAGGCCGAGGCCCAGCGGCCACCAGCTCCAGGGAGCGAAGGTGCCGTAGGTGCCGGCGTAGTCGACGATCTGGCCGTCCTCGTCATCGGCGGGCCCGACGCCGTACTTGCGCTCGGCGGCGTTCAGGTACCAGGCGATCATCCAGGACATCCCGCCCACGGCGTAGATGGCCGGGATGCCTGCCCACTCGGTCCACTCGACCCAGAACCCGTAGAGGGTGGCGGCTGCGATGAAGAACAGGCCGATGATCCAGAAGATGTTGGCTGCGACCTTCACTGTGCGACCTTCTCTCCGAAGGCCTCAGACGTGTTCTGAGGCGAGTGCGGGAAGAGCTCCGGGTGGTGCAGATCCAGCGCCGGACGCTCGGAGCGGATGCGCGGCAGGGAGTGGAAGTTGTGCCGCGGCGGCGGGCACGAAGTGGTCCACTCGAGCGAGGCGCCGAAGCCCCACGGGTCGTCCACGGTGACCTTCTTGCCATAGCGCGAGGTGATGTAGACGTTCCAGAAGAACGGGATCAGCGACGCGCCGAGAACGAAGGAGAAGACCGAGGAGAACGCGTTCATGGCGGTGAAGGTGTCCTCCACCATGTAGTCCGCATAGCGGCGGGGCATGCCGATGACGCCGAGCCAGTGCTGGATCAGGAACGTGCCGTGGAAGCCCACGAACAGCAGCCAGAACTGGATCTTGCCGAGACGCTCGTTCAGCATCTTGCCGGTGAACTTGGGCCACCAGAAGAAGAAGCCGGCGAACATCGCGAACACCACGGTGCCGAAGATGACGTAGTGGAAGTGCGCCACGACGAAGTAGGTGTCGGACACCTGGAAGTCCAGGGGCGGCGACGCCAGGATGACGCCGGTCAGGCCACCGAACAGGAAGGTGACCATGAAGCCGAGCGTCCACAGCATCGGGGTCTCGAAGGTGATCGAACCGCGCCACATGGTGCCGATCCAGTTCACGAACTTCACGCCGGTCGGGACCGCGATGAGCATGGTCATCACGGAGAAGAACGGCAGGAGCACGGCGCCGGTCACGTACATGTGGTGCGCCCACACCGTCACGGAGAGCGCGGCGATCGCCGTCGTCGCGAACACGATGGACTTGTAGCCGAAGATCGGCTTGCGGGAGAACACCGGGATGATCTCCGACACGACGCCGAAGAACGGCAGGGCGATGATGTACACCTCGGGGTGGCCGAAGAACCAGAAGAGGTGCTGCCACAGGATGGCGCCGCCGTTCTCCGGGTTGAAGATGTGGCCGCCGAAGCGACGGTCCAGGCCCAGCGCGAAGAGCGCGGAGGCCAGCGGCGGGAACGCCATCATGATCAGGATGCCGGTGATGAGCGTGTTCCAGGTGAAGATCGGCATGCGCCACATCGTCATGCCCGGAGCACGCATCGTCAGGATCGTGGTGATGAAGTTGACGCCGCCCATGATCGTGCCGAAGCCCTGGAGGACCAGACCGAACACCCAGAGGTCACCGCCGACGCCCGGCGAGTACGTGGTGTTGGAGAGCGGGGCGTAGGCGAACCAGCCGAACGAGGCCGCACCCTGCGGGGTGAGGAAGCCGGCGGTCGCGATGAGCGAGCCGAACAGGAAGAACCAGAACGCCAGGGCGTTCAGACGCGGGAAGGACACGTCCGGAGCGCCGATCTGCAGCGGCACCAGCACGTTGGCGAAGCCCACGAAGAGCGGGGTCGCGAACATGAGCAGCATGAGCGTGCCGTGCATGGTGAACAGCTGGTTGTACTGCTCCTTCGTCTGCAGGATCTGCATGCCGGGCTCGAAGAGCTCCGCACGGATCATGAGGGCCATGACGCCGCCGATGCAGAAGAAGATGAAGGACGTGATCAGGTACATGTACCCGAGCACCTTGTGGTCGGTCGTCGTCAGCCAGCTGACGACGATCTTGCCCAGCGAACGGGGCACCACACGAGGCTGCGCCTGTGAGCGCACCTCATCCGTTGCGTACTCGTAAGTGGTCATCAGTGGCTACCTCCACCGCGGGGGGTCTGGAGATCGCGCTCCATCGTCCCGGCGCCGTCAGGGTTGTTGTTGGGATTGCGGCTGTACTCGTCGCCCACCTGACCCGGCTCCATCTCCTCGAGGCGCTGGACGAACTCCGCCTCGTCGACGACCTCCACGTTGAAGAGCATCTCGGAGTGGGACTCGCCGCACAGCTCGGCGCACTTGCCGTCGTAGCTGCCCAGCTCCTGGGGGGTCAGGTACAGGTGGTTGGTCTTGCCGGGCACCATGTCACGCTTCTGGAGGAACTGCGGGATCCAGAAGGAGTGGGCCACGTCACGGGACTTCAGCTCGAAGTGCACCGGCACGTCATTCGGCAGGTACAGGACCGGAAGGGTGTCACGCACGCCCTCGGTGCCGTCCAGCTGGGCCTGGATTCCGGAGTAGTGGGCCTCGATGACCTCGCCGTTCTCCTGCTCGTAGGAGTAGTTGAAGTCCCAGGACCACTGCTTGCCGTACACGGTGACGGTCAGCGGCGAGTCGTCCACGGGGCGGTCGACCTCGGTCTGGACGCGGTTGGTGAAGCCCCAGAGGGTGAAGACCATCAGGATCGGGATGGCCGTGAACATGGTCTCGAGCGGCACGTTGTAGGCCGTCTGCTTCGGGAAGCCCTGGTCGTTCTTGCGGCGGCGGTACGCCACCATGCACCAGATCATGGCGCCCCAGGCCAGCAGGCCGACGGCCATGGCCGCGATCCAGGAGTTCACCCACAGGTCGGTGAGCTGGGCGTTGTGGTTGGTGGTCTCCCGGGTGCCGGGGTACCAGCCGCGCTGGACCTCTGCCGAGCAGCCGGTCAGCACCAGGAGCGCCGTGGTGCCCACGGCACCGGCGCTCCAGCGGCGGCGAGTCCGACGTCCGGCGTCATTCTGTGCTCTCACAGACGGCCTTCCTCTTCATCTCGTGTGCGAGGGGCGTCCCCGCTCCCCCGACGATTCGGCGACTTCTCGCAGCGTCCTCGCAGGGAGCACGGGTATGCCCTGATGATTCAGAGCCAGTCTACGCCGAAACACGCGGATTCACCGCACCGTGACACGTGCCGATCGTGTCTGGGAGTCGGGTCCGAGCATCCTGGGCACGGTGCCCGGGCACGACGACGGCGGGCCGGCCGAGGCCGACCCGCCGGTTCGCGGTCCGAGGCGCTCCGGGCGCCCGCAGATCAGTGGAAGGAGTCGCCGCAGGCGCACGAGCCGCCCGCGTTGGGGTTGTCGATCGTGAAGCCCTGCTTCGAGATGGTGTCCTCGAAGTCGATGGTCGCGCCCATGAGATAGGGCACGCTCATCTTGTCGACGATCACCTCGACCCCGTCGTAGTCCCGGACGGTGTCGCCGTCGAGGACGCGCTCGTCGAAGTAGAGCTGGTAGATCAGGCCCGAGCAGCCGCCCGGCTGCACGGCCACGCGCAGCCGCAGGTCCGTGCGACCCTCCTGCTCGAGCAGCGAGCGCACCTTGCCGGCCGCCACGTCGGTCAGCTCGACCTCGTGCGGGGGCAGGCCCTCGGCGTCCTGGGTCGCGCCGATCTCGACGCCGGTCTCCTCTGCGGACAGAGCCATCGTGACCTCCTCAGATCATGGGGCGCGGACGGGGCCGTCACGCGCGTGTGGTCTCCCGGGCAACACTAGCCGCCCACGGGGCATTCCCGGCCCGCCGCACCGACGGGCCGGGCGGCGCTCACGCCGAGAGCCGCGCGAGCCAGAGCGCCTCGGCCACGACGGCCCGCTGGAAGTCGTCGATGTGCAGCGACTCGTTGGCCGAGTGCGCCCGCGTGTCCGGGTCCTCCACGCCCGTGATGAGGAGGGTGGCCTCCGGGAAGACCTCGGCGAGGTCCGCGGTGAACGGGATGGAGCCGCCCATGCCGATCGCCCGGGGCTCGACGCCCCAGGCGTCCTCCAGGGCGGCCATCATCCCGGCCGCGGCGGGGGCCGAGGTGTCCGTCGTGAACGGCTGACCGAACTCCCCCGCGGTGACCGTGATCTCCGCGCCGAGCACCGCCGCGGACTGCGCCTCCAGGTGGGTGCGCAGCGCCTCGAAGGCCTCCGCGGGCTCCATGCCGGGGCCCAGGCGCAGCGAGAACTTCGCGCGCGCCGCGGGCTGGATCGTGTTCGAGGACTCCGCGACCGAGGGCGCGTCGATCCCGATGATGCTCAGCGCGGGAGCGTTCCACAGCCGGTCCGCGACCGGGCCGCGGCCGGCCAGGGTCACCCCGTCCAGCACGCCCGCGTCCGCACGGAAGACGTCCTCGGGGTAGTCCAGGCCCGCGGTCTGCCGCGGCTCGAGGCCGGGCACGGCGACCGCGCCGTCCGCGTCGTGGAGCGTGGCGATCAGCCGCGAGAGCAGGACGACGGCGTCCAGGACCGGCCCGCCGAACATGCCGGAGTGCACGGCGTGGTCGAGCACCCGGACGGTCACCGTGCCGTCCACCAGCCCACGCAGGGAGGTGGTCAGCGCGGGCTCCCCCACGGCCCAGTTGGACGAGTCCGCGACCACGATCGCGTCGGCGTCGAGGCGCGCCCGGTGCTTCTCCAGGAAGGTGCGGAAGGTGGGCGAGCCGGCCTCCTCCTCGCCCTCGATGAAGACGCGGACGCCGACGCCAGCGTCGGGCAGGACGTCCCGCAGGGCGGCGAGGGCGGCGAGGTGGACCATGATGCCGGCCTTGTCGTCGGCGGCGCCGCGGCCGTACAGCCGTCCACCGCGCTCGGTGGCCTCGAGCGGCGGGGTGTCCCAGAGGTCCTCGTCCCCGATCGGCTGCACATCATGGTGGGCATACAACAAGACGGTGGGCTTGTCAGAGGCGCCGGGCTTCTCGCCGATCACCGCCGGCCCGCCGGGCCGGTCGTCGTCGCGGGTCTCGGTCACGATCTCCACCTCCTGCAGGCCCGCCTCGCGCAGCAGGCCCGCGACGGCCTCGGCGGACCGCTCGAGCTGGGTGCGGTCCGCAGAGTCCCAGGCGATGCCCGGGATCGCCACGAGGTCGGTGAGGGTCTGGAGGGTCGTCGGGAAACGGGCCTCGACGGCCTCACGGACGGCGGAGACGAGGGCCGCGTCCTGCGGCGCACGGGAGGTGATGTCAGTCATGACGGCCAGCGTAGACGGCGGCCGGGCCGAGGGCCGCGCCTCCGGCCGGGCCGGACGCGCCCCACCACTAGACTGGACGGGTGTTCAAGCGAGACAAGACCCCCGAGACCGCGCCCGCCCCCTCGACTCACGGCTCCTCGGCCGCTCCCGCCGAGGGCGCCGCCGTGGCCGAGGCCGGGCCGCGCGACCGCTCGCAGGGCAAGAAGGGCCCGACTCCGCGGCGCCGTGACCAGGAGGCCGCGCGCCGTCGCACCCTGGTCCCCGAGGATCGCAAGGCGGCTCGTAAGGCCGAGCGTCAGGCGATGGCCCAGGAGCGGATGCGCCAGCGCGCCGCGCTGGAGACCGGAGACGAGCGCGGTCTCCCGGCACGCGACAAGGGACCGCAGAAGCGCTGGGTCCGTGACTACGTGGACGCACGGACCGGCATCGGCGAGTGGCTCATGCCCGTCGTCTTCGCCTACGTCCTGCTCATGTTCATCCCCGGCCGCGAGGCGCAGCTGATCCTGATGATCAGCCTGTACGCCCTCGTGGCCCTCGTGCTCATCGAGAGCTTCCTGGTCAGCCGGCACATCAAGAAGGGCCTCACGGAGCGCTTCGGCACGCCGGAGCCCGGGACCGGCTTCTACGGCATCATGCGGGCCCTGCAGTTCCGCCGCCTGCGTCTGCCCAAGCCCCAGGTCAAGCGGGGCGAGTACCCCGCCTGACACGACACCGCGCGACGGCCCGGACCCCGGTGGGCACGGGCCGTCGCGGCACCGGCGAGCAGACCGTCAGCCCCGCAGGGACCGGGCCAGCCCGGCGGTGATCCGGCCGGCCCAGAACGGCCCCTCGTAGAGGAACGCGGTGTAGCCCTGGGCGAGGTCCGCGCCCGCGTCGAGCCGGGCCTGGACGTCGTCGGCGTCCGTCACGCCGCCCACGCTGACGACGGCGGTGCCCGTCGGCAGCGCCGCCCGCAGGACCTCCAGCACCCGCATCGACCGCTCCTGCAGCGGGGCGCCGGACAGGCCGCCCGCGCCCAGGGCGTCCACGTCGGCACGCGGGGTGCGCAGACCCTCCCGGGAGACGGTCGTGTTGGTCGCGATGACGCCGTCCAGCCCGAGGCGCTCGGCGAGCGCCCCGACGGCGCGCACGTCGTCGTCCGCCAGGTCCGGGGCGATCTTCACGGTCAGCGGCACGCGACGGCCCGGGACCGCACGGTCGGCCTCCTCGCGCACCGCCGTGAGGATCGGCTCCAGCGCGTCGATCTCCTGCAGCTGGCGCAGCCCCGGCGTGTTCGGGGAGGACACGTTGACCGTCAGGTAGTCGGCGTGGGGCGCGAGCAGGCGGGTCGAGGCCCGGTAGTCGTCCGCCGCGTCCTCGAGCGGGACCACCTTGGTCTTGCCGATGTTCACGCCCAGGACCGGCCGGGCCGGGCCGAAGCGGCGCTCCAGCGTCTGCCGGGTCCGCGCCAGGCGGGGGGCGACGGCCGCCGCGCCGTCGTTGTTGAAGCCCATGCGGTTGACCAGCGCCCGGTCGTCCACGAGACGGAACAGTCGGGGCTGCGGGTTGCCGGGCTGCGGCTGCGCCGTGATCGTGCCGACCTCGATGTGGCCGAACCCGAGGTCGGCCACGGCGGCGGTCCCCCGGCCGTCCTTGTCGAACCCTGCGGCCAGGCCGAAGGGCGTTGGGAACCGCAGGCCCATGACCGTGCGCGCGAGCATCGGGTCCGGGCGGAAGGCGGCGCGCAGGGCGGCGGACGCCCCGGTGCGCTCGGCCAGCCGGATCGCGTCGAAGCCCCGATGATGCGCCCGCTCCGCGTCCATGCCGCCGAACACGGCACGGAAGAAGGGCGGGTACAGGCGAGGCGCGCGGGAGGTCAGGAGGCCGTCGACGGCGGACTTGGGATCAGGCAGCTGCATGCCCCCATCCTCGCACGGGCCTCCCGCCCGCCCGGGGTCCTCCTAGAGTGGTCGGATGGCCCGTGACCCGCTCCAGCCGCCGCCCCCGGACCCCTCCGCCCCGCACGGCGCACCCGCCGGCGGACCGACGGAGGAGGACACCCGCCCGTTCCTCGACGATCCGCCGGGCCTGGGCTGGGTCCCGGACGGGCTGCCGGGCTTCGAACGATGCACGCTCGGCCTCGACACCGATGAACAAGGACAGAACCTTGTCACAGTGGTGCGTCCGCGCACCGACGCCGCCCGTGACCCGGCCCGGCGACCCATCCTCTCGGTGCACGGCTGGAGTGACTACTTCTACAACGCCCCGCTCGCCCGCGCGTTCGAGGCCGCCGGCTACGCCTTCCACGCCGTCGACCTCCGCCACTACGGCCGCTCGCTGCGCACGGGACAGACGCCCGGCTGGACGGACGACCTGGCCCGCTACGACGCGGACCTCGAGGCCGCGTTCGAGACCATCGCCCAGGACCACCCGCTGCCGCCCATCCTCATGGGACACTCCACCGGCGGGCTGATCGCCGCGCTGTGGGCGGACCGGAATCCCGGCCGCCTCGCCGCGCTCGTGCTCAACAGCCCGTGGCTGGAGATGCAGGGCAGCGCGGGGGTGCGCCTGCTGGCGAAGTCCATCGTGGGGCCCGTCTCCGCCATGAAGCCCTACGCCATGCTCACGCTGCCGCGCATCGACCACTACTGGCGCACCCTCTCGGACCAGGCCGAGGGCGAATGGGACCTGCACCCGCTCTGGCGTCCCCCGCACGCGTTCGAGGTGCCGGCCGCCTGGCTGAGCGCGGTCCTCTCGGGGCACCGGGCCGTGGCCGGGCGGCTCGACGTCACCGTGCCGATCCTCGTGCTCGTCTCCGCGCGCGGGCATCGGGGCACGTCCTACGCCGAGGCGATGCTGACCTCGGACATCGTCCTGGACCCCGACGCCATGGCCCGCCGCTCCCTGCGGCTCGGCGACCGGGTGACCGTCCACCGGCTCCCCGACGCGCTGCACGACGTGTTCGCCTCCCCCGCGTCGGTGCGCGAGGCGGCCGGTGCCGCGACGCTCACGTGGCTGGGGGCCTACGCGCCGCCGTCGGCGTCCGAGGCCGAGTCCGGCGCGCCGGACGACGGCGCCGGCTGAGGGGTGTCCACGGCGCCGCCGTAGCGGCGGTCCCGTCGGGCGTAGGTCTCGACGGCGGCCCACAGGGTCCGCCGGTCGACGTCCGGCCACAGCACGTCCAGGAACAGCAGCTCCGCGTAGGCGGACTGCCACAGCAGGTAGTTGGACAGGCGCTGCTCCCCCGAGGTCCGCAGGAACAGGTCCACGTCCGGGACGACGTCGACGTCCTGACCCGTGCGGAAGCCGCGGTCGAGGTAGCGGGTGATGACGTCCTCGCTGATCTCCCCCGGCCGCATCCGGCCGGCCCGGACCTCCTCGGCGATGGCCTGGACGCCGTCCAGGATCTCGGCGCGGCTGCCGTAGTTCACGCACATGTGCAGGGTGGTGCCGGTGTTGTGGCGCGTGAGCTCCTCGGCCTCCTGCAGCTCCCGGATCACGGGGGTCCAGAGGCGCGGGGCCCGCCCGTTCCACCGGATCCGCACGTTCCACGAGTGCAGGGTGTCCCGCTGCCGGCGCAGCACGTCCCGGGAGAAGCCCATGAGGAAGCGGACCTCCTCCGCCGAGCGCCGCCAGTTCTCCGTGGAGAACGCATACGCGGACACGTGGCCGATCCCCAGCTCCACCGCCCCGGCGACGACGTCCAGCAGCGCCGCCTCGCCGGCCCGATGGCCCTCGGTGCGGGGCAGGCCGCGCTGGTTGGCCCACCGTCCGTTGCCGTCCATCACGATCGCCACGTGCCGGGGCACGAAACGCGGGTCGATCCGCGGGGCGACCGCACCCGAGGGGTGCGGCGGTGGGGGCTGCGGGGCTCGGTCGGCGCTCATGGTCTCCTCTCGACGCGCGGGGCGGGGAGGCCGAGGTCCTGGTCCAGGACGGACAGGGACACCAGGCGCCGCTCGGCGTGGAACTGCAGGTACGCCGCCACGATACCGGCCGCCTCGCGGCGGGCGGGGGCCCCGGAGGCGTCCGCGGTGGCCCAGTCCCCCGCCGCGAGGGCCGAGAGCAGGTCGAGGGTCTCCGGGGCCGGGTGAGCGGCACCGGGCGGCCTGCACTCGGGGCAGACGGCCCCGCCGAGGCCCACGTGCAGTGCCGTGTGCGGGCCGGGGGCGCCGCAGCGGGCGCACCGGTCGAAGGTCGGGGCCCAGCCGGCCTGGGCGAGCGCGCGCAGCAGGAACGAGTGCAGGATCAGGCGCGGGTCGTGCGCGCCGCGGGCCAGCGCGGCCAGCGCGCCGTGGAACAGGCGGTACTGGGCGCGCCGGCCGTCGTCGTCGACCGCGGGGACCCGCTCGACGGCCTCGGCGAGGGCGCCGGCGACGGTGTAGGCGTCGTAGTCAGCGGCCAGCATCGTTGCGTACGGGTGCAGCAGCTGCGCCTGGCTCACGGTGTGCAGCTCCCCCCGGCCGCGTGCGAGCTGGAGCGTGGAGTGCATGAACGGCTCCACCACCGAGCCCAGCCGGGAGGAGGTCTTGCGCACCCCCTTGGCCACGGCCCGGACCAGGCCGTGCTCGGGGGTGAGCGCCTCGATGATGCGATCGGCCTCCCCCAGACGGTGGGTGCGCAGCACGATGGCCTCGGTGCGGAACGAGTTCGCCGCGTAGCCGCCGTGCCGCGCACCCCGCCGGGAGGAGCCGGAGCCGCTCACGCGCGCAGGGCGCGGTTCACCGCGGACACCACGGCCTTCAGCGAGGCGGTGGTGGTGTTGTGGTCCAGGCCGACGCCCCAGAGGACACGGTCGCCCACGGCCGCCTCCACGTAGGCGGCGGCCATGGCCGCGCCGCCCTCGGACAGTGCGTGCTCGGAGTAGTCGAGCACGCGGACGTCCACGCCCTCCTCGCCGAGGATGCGCAGGAACGCGTCGATCGGGCCGTTGCCCTGCGCCGTGCGGGTCTGCGTGACGCCGTCGACCTCGAGCTCGGCCTCCATCCGGAACGCGCCGTCCTCACCGGAGGCCGAGGAGACCGAGCGGAGCCGGTAGCGGCCCCACTGCGCCTCCGCCGCGTCGGCGGGCAGGTACTCGTCCTGGAACACGCGCCACAGGTCGGCGCCGGAGACCTCGCCGCCCTGGGAGTCGGCCAGATCCTGGATGACGTGGGAGAACTCGATCTGCGCGCGGCGCGGCAGGTCCAGATTGTGCTCGGACTTGAGCAGGTAGGCGACGCCGCCCTTGCCGGACTGCGAGTTCACCCGGATGACGGCCTCATAGGAGCGGCCGATGTCCTTCGGGTCGATGGGCAGGTACGGCACGGCCCACGGGATGCCGTCCACGTCCGTGCCGGCCGCCTTCGCGTCGACCTCCATGGCCTCGAAGCCCTTCTTGATGGCGTCCTGGTGTGAGCCGGAGAAGGCCGTGAAGACGAGGTCGCCGCCCCAGGGCGAGCGCTCGGGCACGGCCAGCTGGTTGCAGTACTCGACCGTGCGCTTGATGTGGTCCATGTCGGAGAAGTCGATCATGGGGTCGATGCCCTGCGAGTACAGGTTCATGCCCAGCGTCACCAGGTCGACGTTGCCGGTGCGCTCGCCGTTGCCGAACAGGCATCCCTCGATGCGGTCCGCCCCGGCGAGGTAGCCCAGCTCGGCGGCGGCCACGCCCGTGCCGCGGTCGTTGTGCGGGTGCAGGGAGAGGATGAGCGAGTCGCGGTGCTCCAGGTTGCGGTGCATCCACTCGATCGAGTCGGCGTACACGTTCGGGGTGGACATCTCCACCGTCGCCGGCAGGTTCAGGATCATCTTGCGGTCGGTCGAGGCCTCCAGGACCGTGGCCACCTCGTCCGAGATGCGCCGGGCGAACTCGAGCTCGGTGCCCGTGTAGGACTCGGGCGAATACTCGTAGGTGATCTGCGTGCCCTTGAGCTGCTCTTCGAACTTCTTCACCAGGCGCGCGCCGGAGGTCGCGATGTCCACGATCCCGTCCTCGTCCTGCCGGAACACCACGCGGCGCTGCAGCACCGACGTCGAGTTGTACAGGTGCACGATGGCCCGGTCGGCGCCCTCGAGCGCCTCGAAGGTGCGCTCGATCAGGTGCTCACGGGACTGCGTGAGGACCTGGATGGTGACGTCGTCCGGGATGTGGTCGCCCTCGATGAGCTGACGGACGAAGTCGTAGTCGGTCTGCGAGGCGGACGGGAAGCCGACCTCGATCTCCTTGAAGCCCATGCCGACGAGCAGCTGGAACATGCGCAGCTTGCGCTCGGGGCCCATGGGGTCGATCAGGGCCTGGTTGCCGTCGCGCAGGTCCACGGCGCACCAGCGTGGTGCCTCGGTGATGACCTTGTCCGGCCAGGTGCGGTCCGGCAGGGCGACCTCGATCTGGTCCTGGAACGGGACGTACTTGTGGAACTTCATCCCCGACGACTTCTGCAGGTGGGCGCTCATGCGTGTTCTCCCTCGACGTGCGCGCGGCGGCCGCGCGAAAGGTGGATGGTCGGTGACCGGACCGGGAGGTCAGGGGCTCCGCACGGGGTGTCCGGTCCGGTGGGAGGCGTCCTGCCTCCGCATGCGCTCAGGCGGCGTGGATCACGGCCTGGCACGGGGACCCCGTGCGGCCGGGAAGTAGCAGGCGGGCCGTGGCCGGCGCTGTCGTCGCGAGGCGGAGGGACATGCCCCCGACCCTAGCACCGAGGTGGGCCGGGCCACAGGAGGCCGCCCCCGTGTGACGCACGACGACGGCGGCCCGCTCCGGCGCGTGCGCGACCGGGCCGGGGCCTCCGGCTCAGAAGCCGAGTCGGCCGAGCTGCTTGGGGTCGCGCTGCCACTCCTTGGCGACCTTGACCCGCAGGTCCAGGTGCACCTTGGTGCCGAGCATGCGCTCGATGCCCGCCCGCGCCTGCGCGCCGATCTCACGCAGCCGGGAGCCGCCCTTGCCGATGATGATGCCCTTCTGGCTGTCCCGCTCGACGAAGACGTTCGCCCACACGTCCATGAGGGGCCGATCCGCGGGGCGGTCCTCGCGCAGGGACATCTCCTCGACCACCACGGCCACCGAGTGCGGCAGCTCGTCGCGCACGCCCTCCAGGGCCGCCTCCCGGATGAGCTCGGCCACCATGACCGCCTCCGGCTCGTCCGTGAGCTCGCCGTCGGGATAGAGGGGCGGCCCGGCCGGCAGCAGGCCCGCGAAGACGCCCAGGACGTCGTCGACCTGGCGGCCGGCCACCGCCGAGACCGGCACGACGGCCGCGAAGCCCTCCCCGCCGTTCTCCGGCCCGAGGACCTCGTCGCCCAGCGCGGTCACGGCCACGAGCTGCGCCATGAGCTGCTCCGGGCCCACCTTGTCCGTCTTCGTCACCACGGCGACCACCGGGGTGCGGTGCAGGTAGGAGAGCTGCTGGGCGATGAACCGGTCGCCCGGGCCGATCGCCTCGTCGGCCGGCAGGCACATGCCCACGGCGTCGACCTCGTTGAGCGTCTCCGCCACGAGGTCGTTGAGGCGCTCGCCGAGCAGGGTGCGGGGCCGGTGCAGACCCGGGGTGTCCACGAGCACGAGCTGGAAGTCCTCGCGGTGGACGATTCCGCGGATGGTGTGGCGCGTGGTCTGCGGCTTGGAGGAGGTGATCGCCACCTTCTCCCCCACCAGCGCGTTGGTCAGCGTGGACTTGCCAGCGTTCGGCCGGCCCACGAGCGAGACGAAGCCGGAACGGAAGCCGTCCGCGGCGCGGGCCGGATCGACGAGATCGGTCATGGGGTCATCCTTGTCAGGCAGGGAGTGGGGTGGGGCGGCCGGCTCAGGCCACGGGGTCGGCGGGCTCGGCGCCGTGGGCCTGCTCCTCGCGCCGGCGCAGCCGCACCGGACGGTCGGGGGTCTCGGAGACGCGCAGGCGCGCGACCCGGTTGCGGCGGGGCTCGAGGGTGTCCGCGACGAGCTCGATCCCCTGGACCACGACGCGCGAGCCCTGGATCGGGACGCGGCCGAGCTCCTTGGCGAGCAGGCCGCCGACCGTGTCGACGTCGTCGTCCTCGTCCTCCTCCGGCAGCTCGAACTCCTCCCGGAAGTCGTGGATGCCCATGCGCGCGTCGACGGAGTAGACGCCGGGCGCGACGAACTCCACCTCGGGGCGGTCCGGGCGGTCGTCCTCGTCGTAGATCTCGCCGACGATCTCCTCGATGAGGTCCTCGAGGGTCACGAGCCCCGCCGTGCCGCCGTACTCGTCCACCACCACGGCCACGTGGGTGGACTCGCGCTGCAGCTCCTGCAGGAGGGTCGCCACGGACTTCGACTCGGGGACGAAGCGGACGTCGCGCATGACCTCGGTGACGGGGGTGTCGGTCGCAGCGCCGTCGTGGTGCAGGGCGCGGGTGACGTCCTTGAGGTGCAGCATGCCCCGGATGTCGTCGGCGTCGTCGCCGATCACCGGGATGCGGGAGTTGCCGGAGCGCAGGAACAGGGCCATCGCCTGGCCGAGCGTGTGGTCGGCGTCGATGGTGACGACGTCGGTGCGCGGCACCATGACGGAGCGGACGATGGTGTCGTTCATGGAGAACACCGACTGGATCAGCTCCGCCTCGGAGTCCGCGAGCACGTCCGCGTCGTGGGCGCGGGCGACGAACTCACGCAGGTGGCGCTCCTGGAAGTCGTCCTCGTCCTCCGGCTCGACCTCGCGACGGCGCCGGTCCCGGTCCAGTCGGGCGGCGAGCGGGCCCAGGGCCCGGCGGAGCACCCACACGAGCCCGCCCAGGCGGCGGGCGACGGCGGCCTCGTTGCGGGAGCCGATCGGCCGCGGGCTCCAGACGCCCAGCAGGGCGGCCACGCCCACGAGCACGACCGCGGCGATCGCCACGGCGAGCCACGTGTCGTCCACCACCGCGTCGGCGGCCGCGGTCAGGCAGACGGCGGACAGGGCCTCGGCCACGAAGCGCCAGACCCGCAGGGCCCCGAGGTGGCTCTCCCGCTCGCGGGCGATCTCCAGGACCTTGGAGCCGGGCTGCTCGCGGACGATGTCCTCCGCATCCCGCCGGGAGAGGTAGGAGAACGCGGACTCGGCCAGGGACAGCGTCCAGGTCAGGCCGAGGAAGACCAGGAAGAGGGCGAAAAGGACGGCGGGTGTCAGCATGGGCGGTGCCCTCAATCCTCGACGGTGGGGGCCGGGGCGGGCCGGCCGAGGACCTCGGAGACGAGCCGATCCTGGAGCGTGAACATCTCCTCGCGCTCGGCGTCCTCGACGTGGTCGTACCCGAGCAGGTGGAGCATGCCGTGGGTGAGCAGCAGGAGCAGCTCGTCGTCACGGGAGTGCCCGCCGCGCGCCGCCTGCTCGGCGGCGACCTCGGGGCAGAGCACGACGTCGCCCAGCACGCCCTCGGCCGGCGCCTCGGGCGAGCCGGGGGTCAGCTCGTCCATGGGCAGGCTCATCACGTCGGTGGGCCCGGGCAGGTCCATCCACTCCTCGTGCAGCTCGGCCATGCGCGCGGCGTCCACGACGGTCACGGCCGTCTCGGCGCGCTCGTGGACGTGCAGGCGCGCGTACACGTGCCGGGCCATGCGCAGCAGCGCGTCCTCGGGGACCTCGATCCCCGACTCGTTCAGGATCTCAACGGCCACGGCGGGCCCCTCCTCGCTTCTGGGACCGCTCCGCGGGCCCGCGGGCGGCGTCGTAGGCGTCCACGATGGCGCTCACCAGCGAGTGCCGGACCACGTCGGAGGAGTCGAAGCGGACCATCTCCAGTCCCTCGATCCCCTCGAGCACCTCGACGGCTTGGGCCAGGCCGGACTGGGTGCCGCGCGGCAGGTCCACCTGCGAGGTGTCGCCCGTGACGACCATGCGCGCACCGAAGCCGAGGCGGGTCAGGAACATCTTCATCTGCTCGCCGGTGGTGTTCTGGGCCTCGTCGAGGATCACGAACGCGTCGTTCAGGGTGCGGCCGCGCATGTACGCCAGCGGGGCGACCTCGATGGTCCCGGCCTCCATCAGCCGCGGGATCGACTCGGGCTCGATCATGTCGTGCAGCGCGTCGTACAGGGGGCGCAGGTACGGGTCGATCTTCTCGGAGAGCCCGCCGGGCAGGAAGCCGAGCCGTTCGCCGGCCTCGACGGCCGGGCGGGTGAGGATGATCCGGTTGACCTCCTTGGCCTGCAGCGCCTGCACCGCCTTGGCCATCGCCAGGTAGGTCTTGCCGGTGCCGGCCGGGCCGATGCCGAAGACGACGGTGGAGCGGTCGATCGCCTCCACGTAGTCCTGCTGGTGCAGGGTCTTCGCGCGGATGCGGCGGCCCCGGCCCGAGAGGATCGAGTCCAGGTGCAGCTGACCCGCGCCGCGCCCGGTGGCGGCGTCGCGGACGTGGTGGACCACCTGGCCCATCACCTCGGGGGTGACGGCCTGGTCGCGGCGGGCGATCGAGCGCAGGTCCTCGACGACGCGCCGCACCGTGGCCACCTCGGCCACCGGCCCGGCCAGGTCCAGCCGCTGGTCGCGGACCGTGACGTCCACGGTGGGGAACACGCCGCCGAGGATCCGCAGCAGGGCGTCCTGCGGTCCGAGCGTGCGGACCATGAGGTCGGCGGACTCGAACGCCACCCCCTCGTGCGCGGTGGCGGGCGGGGTCGGGGTCGTGGGGGGCACGGTCACGATGGGGCGGATCACCTCGGGGTCGCGGGGGCGGGACATCCCGACCAGTCTAGGCGTCGGCGCGCCGTCCTGCCGGGGCTCACCAGCGGCCGAGCCGGTGCTGGAGCACGGCGAGGGCGGCGGGGCCGGCCGTGGAGGCGCGCAGCACGTGCGGGCCGAGCCGCACCGGCACGGCCCCCGCGGCCACGCAGGCCTCGAGCTCGGCCGGGCCGATCCCGCCCTCGGGGCCCACGACGACGGCGATCTCGACGGCCGCGGAGAGTCGCTCCGCCGGCACCGCGGACACCCCGTGCTCCGCGTCCTCGTGCAGTACGAGGACGAGCCGGCCGCCGTCGTCGTCCCAGGCCAGCCCGGCGACCGCCGTCCCGGAGACGTGGTCCCGGACCGCGGGCACCCGGGCGCGACGCGCCTGCTTGGCGGCCGCGCGGGCCGTGTCCGCCCACTTCCGGCGGGCCTTGGCGGCCTTGGGGCCCTTCCAGCGGACGATCGAGCGCTCCGCCTCCCAGGGCACCACGGCGTCCACGCCGAGCTCGACGGCGGCCTGGACCGCCATGAGGTCCCGGTCGCCCTTGGCGAGGGCCTGGACGAGCACGAGCGCCGGGGTGGGCGCCGGCTCCTCCGCCACCGCGTCCAGCCGCACGGACACCGCGTCCGGGGCGGCCGCGAGCACGGTGCCGTGGCCGAGCGTGCCCGACCCGTCGGCCAGGAGCACGGCCTCCCCGGGGGCCAGGCGCATGGCCGCGGCGGCGTGCCGGGCCTCGGCGCCGTCGAAGACGACCTCCGCGCCCGCGCTCGCGCCGGCCAGGGCGCCCGGCTCGAGGTGGAACAGGGGGGCGGTCACAGGTTCCTCAGGTTCTCCCGCAGCCGGGCGAACATGCCCTTGGCCTGGGGTGCGCCGTGCACGACCTCCTCGCCGCGCACCTCGGCCAGGCGCTCCAGGAGCTGGCGCTGCTCGTCGTCCAGGTCGGTGGGCGTGGTGACCACCACGTCCACCTTGAGGTCGCCACGGCCCTGCCCGCGCAGGCGACCGACGCCCAGGCCGTGGAGGACCTCGACGTGGCCGGACTGCACGCCCGGGTCCAGGCTGAGGGACTGCTTGCCGTCCAGGGTGTCCAGCGTGACGGTGGTGCCCAGGGCCGCGGCGGCCATGGGGACGGTCACGGTGGTGGCCAGGTGGTCGCCCTCGCGGCGGAAGGTCTCGTCCGGGCGGACCGCGATCTCCACGTAGAGGTCGCCGTTCGGGCCGCCGCCCGGGCCGGCCTCGCCGCGGCCGGCGAGGTGGATGCGGGTGCCGTCGTCCACGCCCGCGGGGATGCGCAGGGTCAGCGGCGTCCGGGTGCGGACGCGGCCCTGCCCGTCGCACTCGTGGCAGGGCGTCGGGATGACGGTGCCGAACCCCTGGCAGGCGGGGCAGGCCTCGGTGGCCATGACGGTGCCCAGCAGCGACCGCACGGGGCGCTGGATCATGCCGTGGCCATGGCAGGTCTGGCAGGTCTCCGGCTGGGTGCCGGGCTCGCAGCACGAGCCCTCGCACCGATCGCAGCGCACGGCCGTGTCCAGCTCGATCGTCTGCTCGCCGCCGAAGACGGCGTCGCGCAGGTCGATCCGCGCGGTCACCAGGGCGTCCTGGCCGCGGCGGGCGCGGCTGGCGGGGCCGCCGCGGCCGCCCTGGCCGGCGGCGTTCATGAAGGTCTCGAAGATGTCGGCGAAGCCCCCGAAGCCGCCCGCCCCGCCGAAGCCGCCCGGGAAGCCGGCCTGGCCGTTCTCGTTGCCCGTCGTGTCGTAGGCCCGGCGCCGGCCCTCGTCCGAGAGCACCTCGTAGGCGTGGGAGATGCGCTTGAACTGCTCGGCCGCCTCCGGGTCGGGGTTGACGTCCGGGTGGTGGGTGCGCGCGAGCTTGCGGTAGGCGCGGCGGATCTCCTCGGTGCTGGCGTCACGGCTGACGCCGAGCGTCTCGTAGTGGTCGGTCACGGTGGGGATTCCTCTCGGGGAGAGCGGGACGTGGGGCGATGCGGGACGGGGCCCGCCAGGACGCGTGGAGGCGCGTCAGGTGGTCAGGATGCGGGAGAGATAGCGGGCGATCGCCCGGACGGCGGCCATGGTGCCCGGGTAGTCCATCCGGGTCGGACCGATGACGCCGACCTTCGCCACGGCGCCGGGGCCGTAGGCGGCCGCGACCACCGAGGTGTCCGCGAGCGATCCGGCGTTCTCGGAGCCGATCCGCACGGACACCCCGTGGGCGTCCTGCTCCATCTCCGTGAGCAGGCGCAGCAGCACCACCTGCTCCTCAAGCGCCTCCAGGATCGGCCCGATGGACGCGCCGAAGTCCCCCGGGGAGCGGGCCAGGTTGGCGGTGCCGGCCAGGACGATGCGGTCCTGCCGGCCGGCCTCGAGCAGGTCGTGGACGGCCGCGGCCACGAGGGCGGCGGACTGCCGGTGCTCCGGGCGGACCCGGGTGACGACGTCGTCCACCACGGTGGCCGCCTGCACCGGACCGAGCCCCAGCAGGGCGTCCAGCAGGAGGCCGCGGAGCACGGACAGCTCCGCCTCGTCGACCGGACGGTCCAGCACGGCGTGCCGCTGGTCCACCCGCCCCGTGGACAGGATGAGGACCACGAGCACGCGCGTGGGCGCGAGGGAGACCAGTTCGAGGTGGCGGATCGTGGAGCCGTCCTCGTGGGGGAACTGCGCGACGGCGACCTGCTGGGTCAGCTGGGCCAGGAGGCGCACCGTGGACTCCATCATGTGCTCGGTGTCCGTCTCCGGGTCCAGCAGGGTCCGCACGGCCCGGCGCTCGGCGGGGGACAGCGGCTTCACCTCGGAGAGGCGGTCGACGAACACGCGGTAGCCCTTGTCCGTGGGGACGCGCCCGGCGGAGGTGTGCGGGGCCACGATGAGGCCCTCCTCCTCGAGCGCAGCCATGTCGTTGCGCACGGTCGCGGAGGACACGCCCAGGGCGTGCCGTTCCACGAGCGCCTTGGAGCCCACGGGCTCGCGCAGCGCCACGTAGTCCTCCACGATCGCCTGGAGCACCTGCAGGCGGCGGGGCTGCTCCGACATCTCGGTCCTCCTCTGGTCCGTCGGGATCCGGGGCGACCCCGGAGGTGCCCCTGGCTGGCACTCCGGCGGGTCAAGTGCCAATGCTACCGTCCGACCCGGGGGACGACCCGACCGGCCCGCACGGCTTCGCTCACGGTGATCGCCCGCCCCCGTTGCTACCGTGCTCTCCCATGGACTGGAGCAGCTGGGGCCCCGCGGGCCACGACGACCTGACGCGCCGCCCCGCCCGGACCGTCCCCGATGTGCCCGCCACCCCCGGCACGGTGGTCGAGGACGTGGCCTCCGGGTTCACCGGGGCCGTGAGCGGCATCGAGCGCTCCGGCGGCGTGCACGTGGTGGTCCTGGAGGACCGCCGCGGCGTGCGCCGCGGCTTCCCCCTCGGCGGCGGCTTCTGGATCGACGGCGAGCCCGTGACCCTGGTCCCCCCGACCGCCGCGGCCCCGGCGGCGCCGGCCCGCACCGCCTCCGGCTCGCGACGGGTCGAGGGGGCGCGGGCCCGCACTGCCCGCGCCTCTCGCATCTGGGTGGAGGGCGTGCACGACGCCGAGCTGGTGGAGAAGGTGTGGGGCGAGGACCTGCGCCTCGAGGGCATCGTCGTGGAGCCCCTGCACGGCGTGGACGACCTCGCCGGGGCGATCCGTGCGTTCGCCCCCGGTCCGCGGCGCCGGCTCGGGATCCTCGTGGACCATCTCGTCACCGGGTCCAAGGAGGAGCGCCTCGCGGCCGAGGCCATGCGCGTGCCGGGGGCCGCGGGCAACGTGCTCATCCTCGGTCACCCCTACGTGGACGTCTGGCAGGTCATCAAGCCCTCCGTCTTCGGCATCCCCGCGTGGCCCGTCGTGCCGAAGGGGCAGGACTGGAAGACGGGGATCCTGCGGGGACTGGGCTGGCCGCACGGGAGCAAGGAGGCCACGGGGCTGGGGTGGAAGCGGCTGCTCTCCCACGTCACCACGTACGCGGACCTCGAGCCGTCCCTGCTGGGCCGCGTGGAGGAGCTCATCGACTTCCTCACCGCCGCACCCGAGCACTGATCTCGGCGCGGCCCCCGCCCGCCCGCGCTATGCTGGCCCATGCCCTGCGCCCGGTCCCCGGCGCGCGGGTCCCGCGATCCAGGAGGAGCCCCTCGTGAACACCCGCGCGCAGCCCGACGCCGGCCGCACCGGCCACGGCCCGCCCGCCTGGCTCGTCTCGGCCGGCGGCCGCGGCGCCCCGCTCACGGCGAAGCAGGACCGTGACCGCGCGGCGCTGGCCCATCTCAGTCTGGCGTTCGGCGTGCTCGGCCCGCTGGTCGTGTGGCTGCTCTATCGCGACCGCGGCCCGTTCACCTCGCAGGAGTCGCGGGAGGCCCTGAACTTCTCCGGGCCGCCCACGCTCATCACGCTCCTGTTCTTCTTCCTGTCCCTGTTGCCGGTGGTCGGCCCGATCTTCGCGATCCTCGGCGCGCTCACGTGGGCCGCCATGGCGGTCTACGGCGTGATGGGCGCCTCGCACGTGTCCAAGGGCCGTCCGTTCCGGTACCCGTTCAACCTGCGCATCCTGCGCTGACCCGGGGTCGGCCGGTCAGAAGCCGGCCAGCGCCCGGACGATCGCGTCGTTGCGCAGCCGCCCCTCGAGCGTCGGGATGATGCGCCCGTCGACGGCGGCGCGCCCGTCCAGCAGGCCCGCGGCGATGAGTTCGGCGATCGCCCCGCGGATCCGCGCGGCCTCCCCCGGCGTCTCCGAGACGAGCTCCGCGGTCGGGAGCCCGCCCACCGTGCGCACCGCGAGCATGATGCGCTCGAGGCGCCGCGCGTCGGCGTCGGGCCGCTCGCGGCCGACGGCGGGGGTGACCCCCGTGGCCAGCCGCTGCGCGTAGGCGGCGGGGTGCTTGGCGTTCCAGAACCGGACGCCGGCGAGGTGCGAGTGCGCGCCCGGGCCGATCCCCCACCAGTCCTGGTCCTCCCAGTACGCCACGTTGTGCCGCGCGCGGTGGACCCCGGACCCCCGCGGATCCCGCGCCCAGTTGGACACCTCGTACCAGCGGTAGCCGGCGGCGCTGAGCAGCTCCTCGGCGAGCAGGTACTTGTCCGCCTGGTCGTCGGGGTCCACGTCCGCCACCTCGCCGCGGGCCACCTGGGCCCCGAGCTTGGTGCCCTCCTCCACGATCAGCGAGTACGCGCTCACGTGGTCCGGGGCCAGGACGACTGCGGCCTCGAGCGTGGCCCGCCAGTCGGCGAGGGACTCCCCCGCGGTCCCGTAGATCAGGTCCAGGGACACCTCCAGGCCGGCCTCGCGGGCCGCGGCGACGGCGGCGGGGACGGACTCGGGCCGATGGGTGCGCTCGAGCGTGGCGAGCACGTGCGGCATCGCGGACTGCATGCCCAGGGAGAGGCGGGTGAAGCCGCCGGCCGCGAGCTGGCGGGCGTACTCCGGGGTGATCGTGTCCGGGTTGGCCTCGGTGGTCACCTCCGCGCCGGGCGCGATCCCGAACCGGTCCACCGCCGCCTGGAGGATGCGCACGAGGTCCGCGGCCGGCAGGAGCGTGGGCGTGCCGCCGCCGAAGAACACCGTGTGCAGCGGGCGGGCGGGCACGTCCGAGGACGCGAGCACGTCCGCGGCGAAGTCCAGCTCCGCGACCGCCGACTCCCAGTAGTCGCCGCGACCCGCGCCGGGGCCAAAGTCGACGGCCGTGTACGTGTTGAAGTCGCAGTAGCCGCAGCGCACCGTGCAGAACGGCACGTGGACGTACAGGCTGAAGGTGCGCGCCGCGCCGTCGCGGGCGGCCGCGCGCACCCGCTGCCCGACGTCGGCCGGCAGCCGGCCGTCGTCGGGGACGGGCTCGCCGAGGGGCAGGGCGGGCACTTACTTCTTCGCGGCCTGGTCGGCGCCGGCGCCGTCCGAGGATAGGGCGGCGATGAAGGCCTCCTGCGGGACCTCGACCCGGCCGACCATCTTCATGCGCTTCTTGCCCTCCTTCTGCTTCTCGAGCAGCTTGCGCTTGCGGGAGATGTCTCCGCCGTAGCACTTGGAGAGCACGTCCTTGCGGATCGCGCGGATGTTCTCGCGGGCGATGATGCGCGAGCCGATGGCGGCCTGGATCGGCACCTCGTACTGCTGGCGCGGGATCAGCTCCTTGAGCTTGCCCGTCATCATCACGCCGTACGCGTAGGCGTTGTCCCTGTGGGTGATGGAGGAGAACGCGTCCACCTGTTCGCCCTGGAGCAGGATGTCCACCTTGACGAGGTCGGCGACCTGGTCGCCGTCGGCCTTCCAGTCCAGCGAGGCGTACCCCTTGGTGCGGGACTTGAGCTGGTCGAAGAAGTCGAACACGATCTCGGCCAGGGGGATCCAGTAGCGGATCTCCACGCGTTCCTCGGAGAGGTAGTCCATGCCCTTGAGGTTGCCGCGCTTGGCCTGGCACAGCTCCATGACGGCGCCGATGAACTCCGCCGGCACGATGATCGTGGCCGAGGCCATGGGCTCGCGCACCTCGAGGATCTTGCCCTCGGGGAACTCGGAGGGGTTGGTCACGGTGACGACCTCACGGTCCTCCCGGGTGACCTCGTAGACCACGTTGGGCGCGGTGGAGATGAGATCGAGGTCGAACTCGCGCTCGAGGCGCTCGCGCACGATCTCCAGATGCAGCAGACCGAGGAAGCCGACGCGGAAGCCGAAGCCCAGCGCGACCGAGGTCTCCGGCTCGTAGACGAGCGCGGCGTCGTTGAGCTTGAGCTTGTCCAGGGCGTCACGCAGCACGGGATAGTCCGAGCCGTCGATGGGATACAGGCCCGAGAACACCATGGGCTTGGGGTCCTCGTAGCCACCCAGGGACTGCTCCGCCGGGTGGGCGTGGTTGGTGACCGTGTCGCCCACCTTGGACTGACGCACGTCCTTCACGCCGGTGATGAGGTAGCCCACCTCGCCCGCGGCCAGACCGTTCGTGGGCACGGGCTCCGGGGAGGAGACGCCGATCTCGAGGAGCTCGTAGGTGGTGCCCGTGGACATCATGCGGACCTTCTCCCGCGGGGAGAGCCGGCCGTCCACGACGCGCACGTACGTGACGACGCCCCGGTAGGTGTCGTACACGGAGTCGAAGATCATCGCGCGGGCCGGGGCGTCCGCGTCCCCCTCCGGGCCGGGGATGGCGCGGACCACGCGGTCCAGCAGGTCCTCGACGCCGACGCCCGTCTTGCCGGAGACGCGCAGCACGTCCTCGGGCTCGCAGCCGATCAGGGAGGCCAGCTCGGCCGCGTAGCGGTCCGGATCCGCGGCGGGCAGGTCGATCTTGTTGAGCACGGGGATGATCTCCAGCTCGTGCTCCATGGCGAGGTAGAGGTTCGCCAGGGTCTGGGCCTCGATGCCCTGGGCGGCGTCCACCAGCAGGATCGCGCCCTCGCATGCGGCCAGCGAGCGGGAGACCTCATAGGTGAAGTCCACGTGCCCGGGGGTGTCGATCATGTTCAGGGCGTAGTCCACCCCGTCCACGGACCAGGGCATGCGCACGGCCTGGGACTTGATGGTGATGCCGCGCTCACGCTCGATGTCCATGCGGTCCAGGTACTGGGCCTTCATGTCGCGAGGCTGCACGACGCCGGTGGCCTGCAGCATGCGGTCCGCCAGCGTGGACTTGCCGTGGTCGATGTGGGCGATGATGCAGAAGTTGCGGATCACCGAGGGGTCGGTGGCAGCGGGCACCGGGGGGTTCGACGCCAGGGGCGACACGGGCACTTCCTCTACGGGTGACGGGGACGGGACTCTGACCGCCTAGTCTCTCATGTCCCGCCGCCGACCCGACCCGGACGCCGGGCCCGCGCGTCCACTAGATTCACGCCCATGGCCTTCGACCTGCATCGCGCCCTGTCCCTCGGCCGCCGGACGGCACGCCTGATCGGCGCCCTCCGCGACGACGCCCGGCCGCGTCGAGCCGCCTCTGAGGCCGGTCGACGGGCCGGCGAACGGAGCGGCCCGTCGCCCTTCCCGGGCCCGCCCGGGCCTCCCGGGCCCGCGTGGGACCCCACGGAGCCCACCGACTCGTGGCCGATGCCCGGGCCCGGGCAGGAGCGCCGGCCCCGGCGACAGGACACCGACCGCCACGTGTCCCTGCCGGACTTCACCGGGACCGTCCGCGTCGAATACGCGCCCGCGCCCGGGCCGACGGCCGGGCCGGGCGAGGTCGTGTGGACCTGGGTGCCGTACGAGGAGATGGACGGCCGGGGCAAGGACCGCCCCGTGCTCCTGATCGGCCGGGACGGGGCGCTCCTGCTCGGGCTCATGCTGACCAGCCGGGACCGGAACAACGCGCTGACCCGCGACGAGGACTACGTGGACGTGGGCGCAGGCGCCTGGGACCGGTCCGGCCGCGCCTCGGAGGTGAAGCTGGACCGGGTGGTCCGCGTGGATCCGGCCGCGGTGCGCCGGGAGGGCGGCGTCCTGGACCGGGCGGCCTTCGACCGGGTCACGGCCGCGCTGGCCCGCGCCCGGAGGCGGGTGCGCTGAGTCGGCCGCGCGGATCGCGGGGTCTGGGTGGTAGGATCGTCCGCATTGTGTCCGCCGGTCGACGGGCACCCCCGGAACGGGTCATCATCGGTGTTCCCCACGCCGCTCAGTCCACGGATCCGGGCACCCTCCACGACCCCCTGTTCATGCGGCGCCCGGACCCTCGTCCGCGCCGCCGACGACGAAGGACCCGATTTGGCTAACATCAAGTCCCAGAAGAAGCGCATCCTCACCAACGAGAAGGCGCGCCAGCGCAACGTCGCGGTGAAGTCCGAGCTGAAGACCGCCATCCGCGCCGTGGACAAGGCCGTCGCCGCCGGCGAGGCCGAGGCCGCCGCCGCCGCCCTGCGCACCGCCTCCCGCAAGCTGGACAAGGCCGCCTCGAAGGGCGTCATCCACAAGAACCAGGCCGCGAACCGCAAGTCCGGCATCGCCGCCCGCGTGAAGGCCCTCCTCGGCTAATCCACGCCCCCGGCTGTGACCGCGGCCCCCGCCCCGAGCGATCGGTGCGGGGGCCGTTTCGTGTCCGGGCTGCCCCCGTGGGGTGCCGTCCGGCGGCGCCGTCAGCGGCTGACGGCGGTGGCCACGCGGATGACCGCGCGCTCGACGGCGAACTCCGGGTTGCGGGAGGCGCCCTTGGCCTCGGCGTCGGCCTGGGCGATCCACTCCACGGCCTGCGCGATGCCGGCCGCCGTCCAGTGCCGCGCCGCCTGCTGGATGTAGCGCACCTGGAACGGGGCCACCCCGAGCAGGGACGGCAGCTCGGCGGCGGGCCGGCGGGCGTCGATCATCCGCGCCACCTGCCGCGCCTTGAGCGCGAGCGCCGCGGTGATCATCACCGGGTGGACGCCGGTGGCCATCGCGTGCCGCACGAGGGACACGGCCCTCGCCGCCTGCCCCTCGAGCGCCGCATCGGCCACCGCGAAGCTCGTGGCCTCCACGCGGCCGCTGTAGTAGGTGTCCACGGTCTCGACGGTGACGACGCCCTCGGTGTCGTCGACGAGCTGGGCGCACGCGGCCGCGAGCTCCGTGAGCGAGGCGCCGGTGGCGCGGATGAGCGCGCGGGCCGCCTCCTCGTCGATGCGCCGACGCCGGTCGCGGAACTCGGCCTGCACGAAGGCCAGCCGCTCCTCGTCCTTCTTCAGCGGCACGCACTCGACCACCGTGCCGGCCTGGGCGACGGCGTCCAGCAGCTTCTTGCCGCGGTTGCCGCCGGTGTGGCGCAGCACGAGCGTGACGTCGTCCGCGCCGGGGCCCTGCTGGACGAGGCGCAGGGCGTCCTCGAGGAACGCGTCGTTCATGGCCTCGAGGCCCTCGACCGTGATGAGGGTGGGCTCGGCGAAGAGGGACGGGCTGGCCGCGGTGGCCAGCTGGCCGGGCTGGTACTCCCCCGCGCGGAGCCGGTGGATCTCCAGCTGGCCGTGGCGCTCGCGCAGAGCCTGGGTCACGCGGTCCGTCACCCAGCGGGCGGCATGGTCCTCGGGTCCCTTGAGGAGCATGAGCGGGGCGGGCTCGGCTCGCCGCCAGGCCAGCGGGTCGGTGCGGCCGGCTCGGCCGGAACGGGGGCTGCGGGCGGCGGACATGCGTCCCATCCTAGGGTCCGGTGCGGACGCTCGAGGGCGGGCGGACGGTGTGAGCCGTGATCTCGGGCGCGCCGTCGGGGTCGGGGCCGTCCGCGGCCGTGAGGGCCAGCGTGCCGTGCAGGTCGGTGCGGGCCACCGGCCCGAGGCGGCCGAGCGCGTCCACCGTGGCCCGGTGGGGGTGTCCGTACGGGTTGTCGGCGCCCACGGAGACCATGTGCAGGCGGGCGCCGACCGCGCGCGGCACGGCCGTCCCACCGTTGCGGGCCCCGTGGTGGGCGACCTTGAGCACGTCCACGCGCGGCGGAGCGGCGGCATCGGACCGGTGCCCCGCGACCCATGCCGCGGAGGCGTCCTCCTCCATGTCGCCGGTGATCAGCGTCGTGACCGGACCGGCCTCGCTCTCGACGGTGACCAGCACCTGGGCGGAGGCGTCGTTCTCCTCGGGGGCCCGCGCGTCGGCGAGCAGCACGTGCCACCGCACCGGCCCGGCCGTGCCCGTCGCGCCGGTGCGGAGCCGTGCCGCGTCGGCGGGCCGGTCGACGCCGTCCGCCTCGCCGCCGCGCCCTCCCCTGCCCTGCGCCGGCGCGTCCCGGGTCGCGTAGTGCACCGCCCCGCGGGAGGCGCGGTCGACCACGCCGGGCAGTCCCCCGGTGTGGTCGGCGTGCAGGTGGGTGAGCAGCACGGCGTCCACCCGGTCGACGTCGAGGTCGTCGAGGCAGCGACGAGCGAGCCCAGGCTCGGGCCCGACATCGACGACGACCCCCGCGCGCGGGCCGGACCGGAACACGGCCATGTCTCCCTGGCCGACGTCGCAGAACGCCACCGCCCAGTCCGGCGGGGCCGCGCCCGAGGCCCGCGGCACGAGGACCGCCCCGACCGCACCCGTGGTGGCCGCGGCCAGCGCGGCGGCGAGCACGACCAGGGCGGGGAGGCGCTCGCGGGTCCGCGGCGCGCTGCGGCCGACACGCCGCACCGGGGCGGCCCGGCGTCGTTCGAGCAGGAGCACGGCGGCGAATCCGAGGAGCGTCGCGGCCACCAGCAGGACGCCCAGCCCGGCGCCGAGGGCTCCGGCCGGCCACGGACGCAGCGCCCCGGGCAGGGAGGCGCTGGTGTGGGCGACCCACCCGATCCAGGCCGCGGGCCACTGGATCACGGCGACGAGGGCGGCGGCGATCCCCGGCGCGGGCAGGGCGAGGGCCGCGGCGAGGGTGCCCAGGACGGTCACGGGCGGCACGGCCGGGGCGGCCAGCAGATTGGCCGGCACCGCGTAGGCCGACACCTCACCGGTCATGGCCAGGATGATCGGCTGGCAGGCCAGGTGGGCGGCCACGGTCACCGCGAGCGACGCCGAGAGCCACCGCGCCACGACGTCGGGCAGCACCCGGCCGAGCCCGGCGTGCAGCGCACGGTCGAGGGGCGCGCCGCCCAGGACGATGCCCGCGGTCGCCGCCAGGGAGAGGTGGAAGGCCGGTTCCACGGCGAGGGCCGGCACCGCGACGAGCAGGGCCGTGCCGCCCACCGTCAGGAGTCCGAACGCCTGCCGCGCGCGGCCGAAGAACACCGCGAGGGCGCCGAGAGCGCCCATCACGGCCGCCCGGAGGACCGACGGCTCCGGCCCCACGACGACCACGAACACCCCGAGGACCGCCAGCCCGGCGCTGAGGACCACCGCCCGGTGCACCCGCGCGCTGCGCAGGGTGATCGCGACCGCGCCGAGGATCATGGCCACGTTGGCCCCGGTCAATTTCACTAAGAGGTGTTGGACCAGATCGGTCCGACGAAAACGCCCCGGCGGTGCTGGAACACCCCGGGGCATGGACACCACGTGATCAAGGACGTGACGCCGTGAATCAGCCTACCCGCACCCTCCCCCAGCTTCTCCAGCCCGTCGCCCGCGCCGCTGTCTCTGTGGCGCTCACCGTGGCGGGATTCTTCATGCTTTCGCTCCCCTCCGTCCTTGTGGGGGCGTGCTGACGATGGGCGACTACTACCAGGACAACGCGGCCCGTGTCCTCGCAGACCTCGGCGCGCACCACGACGCGGACCCCGGCCCCCTCGCGGACGCTGGACGCGCCCACCACGGCGACATGCACGCCGGGGTGATCCTCGGCATGGACGGGGCGATCCTCGCCCACACGATCCGGGACGCCCGGGGCACGTACCGCGTGCACAAGCCGTTGAACCAGGCGTTCGCGTGGGACATCTACGCGGCCCGCCACCTGCGCCACCACGGCCCCACGGCCCATGTGCCCCTGTGGCGCGTCTTCACCGGCCAGGGCGTGCCCTAGAGCCTCCAGCCCCCGCACGCGGGGCCGCGTCCTGTCCACCGTCACAGCGCCGGTGGACGGCACGAGGTCACAGCGTGATCCTCCAGCGTGGAAAGCCTGCCGAGCTGCTAATCAACTCAGGCGCGGTGACACCCCTCCCGAATCGTCCGAACCGCCGGACGAGGGAACGCCAGTCGACGGCGAGTCCTAGGGCCAGCACGCGAGACGCCTCGGATTCCGAGGGGTCCCGTACCGCTGGGCGCATGTCGCAGAGTGGGGGCGGAGGGCGGCGGGTTTTCTGGGATGAGGGACCGGGAGACCTGGGCCCGCAGGGCTCCGCTAGCCCCGTAGGGGCCTGGCAACCACCTACCTGGTCCAACCCTCGCAGTAGAACACCACCCGTACCCCCGGAAACACGAATGGCCCCGACCATCCCGCAACGGGACGGCCGGGGCCATTGTTTCTATTCGCGTTGTGGACAACTCACGCCCACGCCGTCAGGCTGCGCTAGGTTGTCCACAGCGCCGCCCGCCGCACCCCCCTCCGCTGGCCCGGCGGCGTCAGGTGCCCCCGGCGATCCCGTTTCAACGCCGGGGGCACCGTCATACGCCGGGCTACGCGGACCCGTGGCCGGCCAGCCTCGCGGCGCGACGCTCGGCCAGCTGGTCCAGCGCGGACACCTTCACCGGGGCACGGGCAGCCGTCAGCTCCGCAAGATCGGCCACGAGATCACGGTCAGCCTTCGCCAGCGCGGCCACGTCCCGGGGCGTGGCAACCATGAGCGCCGCACGCACCCGCCTGAGCGCCCACCGGATCGACGCAGCAGGATCTTCGGTCAGCGGGATCTCAACCTCGGCCTCCCTGCCGTAGCCCACGAGCACAGACACGAGGGCGGTCCGGTCATCCGTGCTCTCACGGGCAGCCCGGGCCACCTCAGCAGGGCCAGGCTCACGGCTCGCAGCGGGCACGTAGGCCGCTTTCTCCCGCTGGCGGCGGGTGTAGTCCCGGGCAGCAACCCGGCACGCATCACAAGCCTTCTCTCCGGCGCGCAGATGCCGCTTATAGGCCGCGTGAGTGCCACAAGGTGCAAGGGATCGGGGCATAGGGGTTCACCTCCTGGTGAGGGGTCAGAAACGGCGCGCAGACGCGCCACGAGGGGCCACTACAGGGGCCATGCTGGGCGCCCTGGGCCTGGGATTCCCTTAGGAACGGTCGAGAGGGAGAGATCAGTAAACCGGCAGGATTGAGAAGGGGGGCGGGCAGGGGTGGGGGGCGGGGTGCTTGCCTCACGTTCGGCCGGTGCTTCACCATTGGCGCGTGGTCTTTGGCTTCGGAATCATTTCTATGCTCATACGCTTTCCGCGTCGTGAGTTGCATGATCTGTGCGCTGGTCGCAGCTCTCCCATCAGCTTCCCTCCTAGTGCGCGCGGCGTGATGTGGTCGGCGGTGAGGCTTACGCCCTCGGGTCCGGCCCAGCCCACTCCGCAACGGTCTCTGGAGATAGGCGCGACTCATACATCCGATCCATGAGGGCGCTATGCCGTGAGTGCCAGGCGTCAAAATCCTCCGGCGTCCCCGAGCGCCACAGCGCACACCACTCGGCCACAATCGCCGCATGCTCGGGGACCATCTGCACGGGACGACGCCGCCGCCTCACGAGACGCTCCGCATCTGCACCCCGTACGCGCCACGCACCCCGCGACGCTGGGGGCGGTTGTCCTCGGCGTCCGGGATACGCAACGCCGCGATCAGACGGGCCAGGACGATGGACTGTTGCCGGGCCTCCACCATCAGCGGTTGCGCCACCTCATCGCCACGGGCATTCGTAACGGTCAGCGGTGCGTCCTCCAGGGCGTCCGCCAGTGCGTCGAGCCGGTCAGCGGTCCGGCACGCCTCCAGCAGCGTCAGTTCTTCATGCGCCTCTAGATCGAGCACATCGGTTGTCTCCTTCCACAGGCGCGCTCCACGCTCTCTAAGGCCCTCGGGGATTCGTTCACGGGTCATTACAGGTCTGTCCTTTCAAAGTGCGTGAGAACGGCACTCAGGGCCGTACACGCGGGGTTCTGGGGGTCAAAGGGGGTTCCCTCGCGCGCGAGGGATTGTTTTAGGTCGCTCACAATGTCAGGCGCTAAACGGTACCGGCCGGAAAACCTGGGGCTCAGGATATCCCCCTCCCCTATTGCTTTAGGTTCGGCGTCCGGGATGTGGTTCTTCGCGCTTCCATTTGCGTTTTGGTGAACGTTTTGTTCTTCCACCATCTGAACCTGTTCGCTTCATGTGGCACGAACGACAGAGCAGCCTTAGGTTGGCTAGTGAGTGGTCCATGCCACGCACTATGTGGCCCACGTCGGTGCCCTTGCTGCCACATAGCACGCACAGCCCTCGGTCCCGTTGGATTACTGCCTTGCGGCGGTCGGGGCAGGGCGGGCGGCGTCGCATTGACAACCACCCGCCCTGGCCTCGGTTCGCGCTGGTCAGCCCTGGCGCTTCTCCCACCATGCGGCGGCGTACCCGGCCCGGGTGCTCACGTCGTAGCGAGTGGACTGGACGCTGCCGTGGTCGGCGGCCATAGCGGCGAAAGCGGCGGCGTCGGCGCGCTCGGCGGCGGCGTCGTAGGCGATCCCCACGCGCTCCCCGGGTCGGGCGTCAGCGGTGGCAAGGTCGATCCAGGGGCGCAGCGGGGCCACCTCCGGGCTACCCAACCATTCCCAGCCACCGGCGAAAGCGGTGATGTTCTCGCCGACGCGCACGACGTCTCCGTCTGCGCGGAGCATGGAGGGGCCACCCACGATGGGGCTGCGGTCTGCGGCGGCAGGGTGCAGGAGGTTCCGCCCGTACCGATGGGCGGGGGCCTCATCGTCCACGCCGTCCACAACGTCGAGGACGGCGGCGGCCAGGCTCATGCGTTCGGCGGTGTCCACGAGTTCGCCCCAGTGGTCGGCGGCGGTGGTGCCGAGCACGTGGTGGGCCAGCAGTGGCCCGGCGTTGAAGTGCTTGCGGTGCACGTCCACGAACTCTTCGGAGGCCCGGTTGAAGTACGCGGCGACGCTCTCGCGGGCGTCGTGAGCGGCCCCGTAGGCGGCGCTCACCTCGGCCTGGACGAGACGCGCCATGACGGCGGGGTCATTGAGGGCGTCTACGGCACCGGCCAGGCTCTGGCGGCGGGCCAGGGCGTCCGTGAGGGCGTCCCCGTTCGCCGTGGCGGCAGCCTCGGTGATCTCGTGTTCGACAGTGGCAGCGTCGCGGCGCTTCTCGGCCAGGAGGCGGCTGTGTGCGGCCTGGGCCTCGCGTGCGGCGGTCAGCCGCTTGGAGGGCTTCACGCCGATGTTCTCCAGCTTGTTCACGAGGGCGACGGCACGGGCGCGCTCACGGGTGAGCTGGGCGGTGAGGTCGTGGACGGTGGGGGTGTTCATGGTGTCAGTCATGGGGGGTGTCCTTTCGGGACGGAGAGGGTTTAGGTAAGGGGGTGGCCCGGCGTCGTGGTGACGCCGGGCCGTTTGAGTGACCGCCCGCATCGGCGGATGGGTGATCTGCCTTTCATGTGTACGTGCGGTATTTGCCGGTCACTCGGGCGCAGGCGGGTTTTCACGGCCTCTAGCTCGCTCGCCGCCTTGATTCCGGCCCCGCGGTGTTGCAGGTCCGCCGGCGATCTTTACGCCAAGTCGTGGGGGGCCTCGTGTTCAGTGGAGGCCGCATGAATACGCTCGATGTGTTCGCGTCGTAGACGGGCCAGCCAAGCCAGGAGGGCGGCGCGGGTGTGCTCATCCATCGGCAGCCCCTTGGCAGGTGTCCGCGGCGTCGTGCAGTTGGTCGGCCAGCGTCCGCGCCTGGTCTGGGGTCAGGGTGAGCACGGGGAGGCGGTCGCGGAAAATCATCACGCCCGGCACGGTGCCCCCGTCCGGGTGCCCGCGCAGGATTGCGTTGGCCCGGGATTTGCTGGCGGTGGTGAGGTCGCGGGTCCACCGGTCGCGGTTGGCGATGAACGTGCGGCGGGTCATCCCGTCACTCCTTCTCGGGGTCGGTGGTGGGCAGCGGGGCGGCGGGTGTGCCGTCCGCGTTGGTCATGGGGGGATGGTTCGGGCGGGGTGCGCGTGGCCCCTTCCCGGCCGGATGCCGCCTCATGGCGTCCAGCAGCTCGGCGCGTCGGTCTCTCCCGCCTCGTGCGAGGGCGATGAACCGGCGCACGTCGGCATCGGTGTGCCTAGGGCGGGTCATGCGGCCTCCCGGGATCGGTCGAGGGCGTAGCGGATGCTGTCGCACTCGTTGCGCAGGTACGCGAGGTCAGCGACTAAGCGCTCTAGTGCGGTGGTGGCGGCGTGTTTCGGTGTGGGCCGGGAGAGAGTGCTCACGGGTGGGGCGGGCTTGAAATCGATGTCGAGCCAGGTGTGGCGGGTGGTGGTGCTCATGGCCTTTTTCCTGTCGATTCTGGGGTGGTGGTACTTCGCTCTAACCCCGTCCCCCCCATAAAGGGGGGGGACGAGGTTAGTTAGCTCGTCCGGGACGAGGTTGGACGAGGTTGGACGAGGTTGTGATTTTCCGCGTCATCATGCGGTCAAACCTCGTCCCAGGTCCGTCCGGCGAACCTCGTCCCAAACCTCGTCCCGAGAGGGGTCTGTGGGACGAGGTTCGGGACGAGGTTCGGAGGTCAGGACAGGGGCGGGTGGTACGCCTTTCCGCCTCCCCTCCCCTCCCGTCTGCGCTCCACGATCTGCCCCGTTTCGAGGGCGTGTTGCCGTGCCGCCCGGACCTCGGCGGCGCGAGCCGGGAACGCCGCTTCGATCCCCGCGCCGGAGACGCCGGGGTGAGCGGTGACGTAGTCCACGACCTTGGGGACAAGGTCATCCAGCCGTTCGGTCTGCCGGTCCTGCGTGCGGTTGCCCTCCGTGTACGAGAGGTGACGGGTACCCGCGTCGAACTCCAGCCGGCCCTCGGATACGTCCACGTCTCGGCCCATAGCCTTGAAATATCGGGGCGCGTCCGTGGCGTCCCCATCTCGTACGAGAGTCCACAGCGCGTCGCACGAGTCCGCGAACTTGGACGAGCCGCGCGCCCGCTCCCCGCTGTGCCCGTGGTGGTGGACGATCAGGCTGTTCTGTACGCCCGCCTCGGCCATGAGCGCATCCCAGCCCGTGAAGAACCCGCCAACGTCCGTCGATGAGTTCTCCTCCAGCCCCAGCGCGGCCAGAACCGGCCCCACCGGATCGAGGATGACCGTCTGCGCTCCAGCGAGGATGCGCGCCCACTGGGCACGATTGGCCGGCTCCGTGGGGTCCAGCGTCTGAACCCGCCCGCGCAGTGACACCACGCGGACCCGCTCCGGGTGGCGCACCTTCACGGCCCGCAGCCATCGGGCCAGATGGCCCTCCGTCATCTCCGTGTCCAGCAGCACCACGCGCCCGCCCGTCTCGGACAGGTTCACCGGGGCGAACCGATCCAGGAACGGGGCACCATCGGCCAGGGTGCGGACAAGATTCCCCATCATGGTCGTCTTGCCCCCCTTGGCCGGGGCGGTCAGCATGACCCGGCCGCCCAGGGGCCACAGGTCCTCCAGCAGCCATGAGGCTTCATCGTCTGCGTGGGCGGCGATGAACTCTCCCATGTCCACAGGTACCGGCGGCGGGGCCTGAGCTGCACGCTCAGCGGACACCATGCGCCGGGCCGCCTCCGTGACTCGCAGACGCTCGGCCGCCTCCGCGATCGCACGATCCCGGCTGTACCGCTCCACGGCCCCAGGCGCCTCCGTGACGGCCTCGGGGGCCGGGGCGGTCCTCGGGACCACCGGACGGTCCGTGAACCCGTCAGCGGCCAGCGCACGGGCGGCGGCGGCATGGTCCCCGCCATGTTCCAGCACCGCATACGCCCCGAACTTGGAGTAGGGCGTCTCGGCGTCAAACATGGTCGAGGTGCTGAACACGTACAGCCCGCCGTCCTCGCGCGTCGTGGCGCTGGGCCCCTCCGTCGTGGACTTGCCGGGACGGGTCCAGTGCGTCTCTACCCCGCTCGTGTGGTGGACCTGCCAGCCGTGGCGGGTCAGCAGGTCGGCCCACGTCGTGCGGGCGGCCCACAGGTCGCCAGGGCGCGGACCCTCGGCCCGCTGGGGCGTGGAGGTCGGCGCAGGGGCCGGCACACGTTCGGGCGCGCGATCCAGTGCCCTGAACAGCCCGTGCAGCGCCTCGCGCTCAGCAGCGGTCAGCGTCGGCACCGTCTCCGGCCCACCGTCCAGGCGCTCCCACGCCCGGCCCGTCTTGTGCGTGGTCCCACCGGAGGGGGCGAGGACCACCTGCCCACCCTGGCCCCGCGTCTCCGCGATGGTCTGCCGGGCTTCGGTGGCGGCAAGCTTGGTGTTGCCAGGCACGTCCATGCCCTCCACGCGGTAGAACCAGTGGACTCCGCCAGACGGGGATAGTTCGCACCATCCCCCGTTCACGCGCTCCCAGAGCTCCAGCAGCCCAGCAGCCCCGGCGGCGCGTCCCACGTCCTCCAGCAGCCCGACATGAGCGCCTTCGATTTCCAGCATCTCCAGACCGCCGGAGAGGGCACCGCACGCGGCCCCGATAGCCCGGTAGCGGGGATCGTCCCCGCCGAACCATGCTTCGAGGTCGGCGGCGGTCGTCCGGTGTGACTGCCACGCCTTCAGCGCAGGCGCCTTGGTGCCGTCGTGGCGAACGGGGATCACGTTCACCCCGGCAGCGTGCATCTGTCGGGCCGTGTCGATCAGCGCGGCGCTCATGCGGACCACCCCGCGATCGTCTCCACGGGTGCCACGCGGGCCAGGATGATGGACGCCCGATGCCCGCGCATCGTCGCCCTGGCGGCGGCCTTCTCGGCAGCGTCCAGGGAGAGCATGAATCGGCGCCGGTAACGGACGCGCTCGGGCTCTTGGACTGCGACGATGAGGACATGCACGCCTTCCAAAAGGTCGGCGGCGTCAGGTAGAATGGCGGCAGACTCAGGCTCTCTGGTGGTGGCCGGGTCGGTTGGATTCATGGACGCCGTTCCCAGGGTGTGGGGGCGGCGTTCTTCCATGTTCGGGAGCATCATGCGGTCACCCCCGCCCGCTCCATGTCCACGTTGCGCGCGGCGGTGTTGCCCGTGGGGTCGAATCCGTGGAGGACGTGAGCGGGCGCGCCGCCCAGTGCGAGGGCCTGGGCGAACTCGTGGGGATGCATCTGGCCCAGCGCTTTCAGGTGCCGCTCGGCCCATGAGGTCGTCACACCGATGTGCCGGTGGAGGAACGTCACGGCGTCCCGCTTGGACATGGCGCGAATCATGCGCTGTACGGCCCGCACGTCGAGTCGGCCAGTGTCTCCGACCGTGGGCCGGGTGAGGGTGGCGGCGGCGCTCAAGCGGCATCCCGCGCCTTGGTCGGGCGCAGCAGGGCGGCGATGCGGTCGCGCTGGGCGTCCGTCAGGGGCGGGGCCTCGGCCACGACGGCTGAGACGTAGTCGGCGAGAGTGGCCGCAGCGGCGTCACGGCGAGCTTCGACGAGCTGGGGATGACCGGCGGGACGGTGCCGATTGAGGACGTTTGCGCGGGCGATTGCGGCGCGGGCGTCCGGGGAGAGTGAGGGCCGGGAAGATGGCACGGGAGAGCCTTTCAGCGTGTCCCGAACCTGCCCAATGGTCCGGCGTTTCCCGTGCTGGTGGGGCGCTTCACTTGTTTTTACAGTGTACCACAGAATCCTGTAGTCACAACATGGTCCGCACCGGCTTTCCAGGCCTGCCCTCTTCGGCGGCACGCAGGATGTCCCAGGCCGAGATGCGTACGTTCTGCATGTGCTGGCAGGTGGCGTCCATACCCGTCACCGACTCGGCACCTTCAAAAAATTCCAGCCATTGAATGCGGGGCTTCCAGATCACGCCGTCAAAGGTATTGCGTTCCCGCGCGCGCGGGTTCGTCTCGGCTTCATGGCGGGCCGGGGAGAGGCGGTAAGGGGGTGCGTAGAAATACAACTCGCCCTCATGAGGGAACACCTGCCCCAGTAGGCATCCCTTCTTCTTGCACCTCCATTCCGCAATAACGGCGGCCTTCAGTCGGCCTGACTGCTTCAGTGCGTCATACACTTCCAGCGGGGTCGGCTCACTCATCGTCTCCACCCTTCCAAGTGATTCGTATGCGCTCCGGGTCGAACACCTTGCTCCCAGGCTTCGGGGCAGGGTCAATCTCGATGTTCACGAGGGCCGCGACAATGGACCGTTTCAGCAGCATGTCTGCCTCGGCCCACCCGTCAGCCAGTGCGGCGGGGTCCGCGATGGTCGGTACAGCCGGTGTCGCGGCTCGGGCGATCTGACCGCGCTTCTCGTCAATGTCCGCCATGATCCTCGCTTCGACGGTCGCGAGACCACGCGGGGACAGCTCGCCGGCTGCGGCCTCGGCATAGATGCCTTCTAGCCGCTGCTCCAGCGTCCGCAGCTCGCGTGCGAGGTCCACGACGCCTTCCCCGGCGGGACGGTTGGACACCTCCAGCGCGTCCGGCTGGCGCAGACGGGCCACCATGACGGCATTCACAAGGTCATCGGCCCAGGTTTGCCGAATGGCCGTGTGGTGCGCGCTGCATTCATAGCGTGCCGCGTTACGGCCACTGGCCGGTACGCGCTTCATCTTCGATCCACATACGCCACACCGGGCCAGGCCGGAAAGTAGGTGCCTCGGCTCCGACCCATGATGTGAGAGTGCCTGATAGCGGGGTGCGGAGAATACACCCTTCAGCGCTTCGAACTCCTCGGGCGTGATGATGCCTTCCCAATCAGCATCCCCGATGACTTCCCCCCGGTAGACGCGTTTACCGGCGATGGTGGGATTGGTGAGCACGCGCTTGATACGCACCGTGTCCCACGGGTTCAACCGCATGCGTGGAACGTCGCGTTGCGAAAAGTCTTTCGCGATTGAGTAGAGACTCTCGCCGTCGAGCACACGCCGCGCCATTTCGCGGATTAGTGGCGCTTCCGTTTCGTGGGGCACCTGACGAACTAGCGCGCCGGTCGTCGGATCGTACTCTCGCGCGTATCCGAACGGAATGCGCCCGTGCGGCTTCCCCGCTTTAGCCTGGGACCGGACGGTGCGCTGAATGCGCTTCGCGGTGTCGTCTGACGAACGTTCGGCGGTCAGCATCTCCAAGCCGGTCATGAATGCATCGTCAGAGCGTGACAGGTCATAGACGCGGCCAGAGTACGCCCACAGCACGCCCTCATCCCGGCAACGGCGGCGCAACTCGGCATACACCTCTAGGTTGCGAGTTGCACGGGACGCCTCCCAGGTGACGAGCACGTCATAGCGCGACAACTCGCCCATGAGCACATCCCATGCGGGCCGGTCCTTCGTTGAGTAACGGGACGCGCTGCGGTCGTTGTCCACATGGACGCTGGCAACTTCCCATCCCTGGGCGGTGCAGAACTCGCGGCACTCAGCTACCTGCTCATCAACGGACCGCTCCAGTTGTCGGCGATCCTTTGAGACCCGGGCGTAGATGACGGCCTTCATGCTTACACCTTACTTGACAACCTCGGCCCCGGACACGGCAGACAGGTGCGACAGGCCCGAGGCCTTCATGGCGTCGTCGAGGGCGGCCCCCTGGGCGGAGCGGTCGCCCAGCACCAGCCCCGGGATGAGCTCCGGCGCCGTGCCGACCGTGCCCTCCGCGGACTGACGGAACGCGGCGCGCAGCGCCTCCCGCCGCGGCGGGCCCGGGCCGCCGTCGGTGGCCCCGCCTGCCGGCTCCGCCCCGCCGGGGCAGGGTCCCGGCTGCGGGGCGGCCGCGGCGGCCAGGAACACGGTGGAGCCGGACCTCGACGGCCGGGCCACCACGCACACCCGCGATCCCGGCCCGCCGCCGGGGGCCGCCGTCCCGTCCAACGGCGCGGCGATCGTCGCGGGCGGTGCGCCCCCGCCCGTGAGTCGGGCCGTCACGGCCGCCTCGGGGGCCCGCGGCGGATGACCGAACGTCTCGACCCGCACGGGCACGCTCCAGCGTGGGCCGAAGGTCGCCTCGCTCCGGGTGGCGGGCCCGTCCAGGGTCAGCTCGAGCCGCAGCGGTGAGCCGGCGTGCACCGCGCCGGTCCAGCCGCTGGCGCTGGCCGCGGCGGCGGGCCCGGCCGAGTGCTGCAGCATCAGGGCCGCGGCCACGCCGGCCAGCGTCGTCGCGGTGGCCACGCCCCGTATCCGACCGGTCGAGCGGGCGGCGCCCAGGACAGTGGTCGCGGCGACGGCCAGCCCGGTGAGGGCCGCCGCCGAGCGGGCCGGGGCGTCCCAGGCGACGCCGAGGATCCCGAGGGTCAGGCAGACGAGCAGGGCGGGCACCCACCGGGCCTCGAGCGGGCCGGGCACCTCGCGGTGGCGGGCGCGGCGGTCCACGGGATCGCTGGGCGGGCCCGGGGCCGGGCTCACCACGAGACGTGGTCACGCAGCCGGTCGAGCGTGGCCGGGCCGATGCCGGGCACCGCGTCCAGGTCCTGCAGGCCGGTGAACGGGCCGACCGTCTCGCGGTGGGCGATGATCTTCTCCGCCGTGGCGGGGCCGACGCCGGGCAGGGTCTGCAGCTCCGTGGCGTCGGCGGTGTTCAGGTCCACGGTGTCGCCGGACTCGGCGCCGCCCGGCTCGCCTCCGCCACCGGCCCTGCCCGTGGTCGGCGTGGGCTGCGCCTGCGCGGCCCCGGCCACCCGGTCCAGGGCGTCCTGCGGTGTGCGGGCGGAGGGGACGAGGACCTGTTGGCCGTCGTCCAACGGGGCCGCGAGGTTGATGCGCTCCGCCCGGGCGTGCCGGGTCGGGCCGCCGGCGGCGCCCACGGCGTCGGCCACCCGGGAGCCCGGCGCGAGGCTGACCACTCCCGGCCGGGCGACCTCGCCCACCACGTGCACCCGCAGCGGGCCGGACCCGGCGGGGCCGGACGCCTCCCCCGACGGCCCCGCCTCGGACGTCCGCGCGTCGGTGCCCGCCGCCGACGGGGCGGTGGAGGGCGCGTCGGTCTGCGGGATGCCTGCACCGGCCGCGGCCGCCGGGATGGCCGCGGGCGGCGCCGGGGTGGTCAGCCAGGCCACCGCCCACCAGGCCGTGGCGGCGACGAGCAGCACGGTGACGGCCAGCAGGGCCGGCCGCCACCGCAGCACCGGGCCCCGAGGTGGGGTGCGCTCCCACCGGGACGCGGCGTGCGGGCCGGCTGTGTCGACGTCGGGGGCGGCCGCGGGCGCGGGGTCCGGGGCGAAGGCGGGCGGATCGTCGCAGAGGCGGTGGCTGGGGCTCATGCGGGCAGTCTGCGGCCCCGTCGCCGAGTCGGGCGCGTCCCGCACCCGACCTGGGGATGACCTCCGCGGTCCAGGGTGGTGTGCAGGAACGGACGCGCCCGTCTCCTCGGCGCTCCCGCACGGGCGGCCTCAGTCCCCCGAGCCCCCCGTGGGCGATTCCAGCGGGCAGATCACCACACCCAGGGCGCCCAGGCCCAGGTGCGCGGCGAGCACGGCGGGCAGCTCGACGACGGGCACGGGGGTGGTGGAGACCGGCTGGAGCCGCTCCGCGAGCTGCACGGCCGTCTCGGGGTCGCCGTACTCGTGCACGGCGATCCGCACCGGGTCCTCGCCGGCCCGCTCGGTCGCGAGCTCCACGAGCCGGTCGACGGCCCGGGCCGCGGACCGCGGGCGGTCGACCAGGCCGATCGCGCCGTCGTCGACGGACATGACGGGGCGCACCTGCAGCAGCGTGCCCAGCAGCGAGGCCAGCCCGCCGATCCGCCCGCCCCGGCGCAGCTGCTCGAGGCTGGGCACCGTGAACAGCACATGGCTGGAGTCCACGGTGGCCTCGAGCCGCTCGCGGATGCGGGCCACGGGCATGCCCACCCCCGCGTCCACGGCGGCGTCCACCACGGCCATGCCCAGCGCGAAGCCCACGGTGCGCGAGTCCACCACGGTCACCGGGCGCTCGGCGTCCGCGGCGGCCAGGCGCGCGGCCTCCACGGTGCCGGAGAGCTCGCCGGACAGGTGGACGGAGAGGATGCGTGCGTAGCCGGCGCGGGCCAGCTCGGCGTAGGCCGTCCGGAACGCGCCCGGCGAGGGCCGCGAGGTGCGGACCGGGGTGCCGGCGGCCAGGGCCAGCGGCAGCTCCAGCGCGAGCTCGTCCGTGCCCTCCGTGTGGATCTGCTCGCCCACCATGACGGGCAGCGCCACCTGGCGGATCCCGGCGGCCAGACCGTGTCCGAGGACGGCGCCGGGCAGGGCGGCGGCCGAGTCCGTGACGACGGCCGTGCGGTCCCGGCGGGGCGGGCGCAGCCCGTAGCGCGCCCGCCCGGCCAGCTGGGAGCGGCGGGAGCGCAGGCGGACGAGCGCGTCGTCGCGCCACTGCTCGATGCTCGCCACGGCCTGCCTCCTCTCCCCCGGCCCGGTCGGGGCCGGTCTCACGCGGTCAGCGGATCACCAGGTTCACGAGCTTGGGCTCACGCACGATCACCTTGACGATCTGGGCGTCCCCGATGAAGTTCCGCACCTTCTGCGACGCGCGGGCGCGCGCCTCGAGGTCCTCGGCCGTGATGTCCGCAGGCACCTCGAGGGTGTCGCGGACCTTGCCCTTGACCTGGACGACGGCCGTGACGGTGTCCTCGACCAGCAGCGACTCGTCCACCGCGGGCCAGCCGGCGCGGACCACGGACGGCTCGTGGCCCAGGAGGACCCACATGTCCTCGGCCGTGTACGGCGCCACGAGGGAGAGCAGCACGGCCACGGCCTCGACGGCCTCGCGGACGGCGGGATCGGCCGCGCCGGCACCCGCGTCGATCTCCTTGCGGGCCGCGTTGACCAGCTCCATCGTCTTGGCGACGACCACGTTGAACTTGCCGTCGTCCAGCAGCTGCTGGGCCTCGTGCACGGTCCGGTGCGTCACCCGGCGCAGGGCCACGGCCCCGTCCGCCGGGTCCGCGCCGGCCGGGGCGCCCGTCGCGCGGACGTCGCGGGCCAGGCGCCACGCGCGGGCCAGGAACTTGCCGGCCGCCCCCGGGGCGACGTCGGCCCAGTCCACGTCGTCCTCGGGCGGCGAGGCGAACACCATGGTCAGACGCACGGCGTCGACGCCGAACTCGTCCAGCTGATCGCCCAGGTCCACGCCGTTGCCCAGCGACTTGGACATGGCCTTGCCGTCGTTGAGCACCTGGCCCTGGTTGAGCAGGGCGCGGAACGGCTCGGTGAAGGGCACCAGGCCGAGGTCGTGCAGGGCCTTGGTGAAGAAGCGGGCGTACAGCAGGTGCAGGATCGCGTGCTCCACGCCGCCCACGTACTGGTCCACGGGCAGCCAGCGGCGCAGGGCCTCGGGGTCGAAGACGCGGGCGTCGTCGTTCGGGGACGCGTAGCGGAGCACGTACCAGGACGAGTCCACGAACGTGTCCATGGTGTCGGTGTCCCGTCGCGCGGGGCCGCCGCACTGCGGGCAGTCCACCTCGACCCACGACGTCGCCGCGGCCAGGGGCGACTGGCCCTTCGGGGCGAGCTGCTCGCCCTTCAGGTCGGTCGGCAGGGTGACCGGCAGCTGGTCCTCCGGCACGAGGACCTCGCCGCAGTCCGGGCAGTGCACCACGGGGATCGGGGTGCCCCAGAAGCGCTGACGGGAGAGCAGCCAGTCGCGCAGGCGGTACGTGGTGGTGCCCCGGCCGGTGCCGCGCTCCTCCATGATCTCGATGGCCCGCGCGATGGCCGCGGCCTTGTCCAGGCCGTCGAGCTCGCCGGAGTTCACCAGGATGCCCTCGCCGGTCGTCGCGACGCCGGAGACCGCCGGGTCCTCCTCGCCGGTGTCCAGCACGGTGCGCACGGGCAGGCCCATGGCGCGGGCGAAGTCGAGGTCGCGCTGGTCGTGGGCCGGCACGGCCATGATGGCGCCCGTGCCGTAGTCGGCCAGCACGTAGTCCGAGGCCCAGATCGGCAGGCGTTCACCGGTCAGCGGGTGCACGGCGTAGCGGCCCAGGAACACGCCGCTCTTCGGGCGGTCCGTGGCCTGGCGGTCGATGTCCGAGACCTTCTTCAGGTCCTCGCGGTACGCCTCGAGTTCGGCCCGCACGTCGTCGCCGGCGAGCTCGGCGGCCAGCGGGGCGTCGGCGGCGACCACCATGAAGGTCGCGCCGTACAGCGTGTCCGGCCGGGTGGTGAAGACCGTGACGACGGGGCCGTCCTCGACCTGGAAGTCGACGTGGGCGCCCTCGGAGCGGCCGATCCAGTTGCGCTGCATGGCGAGCACGCGCTCGGGCCAGTGACCGGTGAGCTGGTCCATGTCGTCCAGCAGCGCGTCCGCGTAGTCGGTGATGCGGAAGTACCACTGGTTCAGGGTCCGCTTGGTGACCTCGGTGCCGCAGCGCTCGCAGTGGCCGTCCACGACCTGCTCGTTGGCGAGCACCGTCTGGTCCTGGGGGCACCAGTTGACCGGGGAGTCCTTCCGGTACGCCAGGCCCTTGCGGTACAGCTGCTGGAACAGCCACTGGGTCCACCGGTAGTACTCGGGGTCCGAGGTGTGCAGCTCACGGGACCAGTCCACGGCGATGCCGTACCGCTGGAAGGAACGCTTCTGCGTCTCGATGTTCGCGTAGGTCCACTCGGCCGGGTGGACGTCGCGCTTGATGGCGGCGTTCTCGGCCGGCAGGCCGAAGGAGTCCCAGCCGATGGGGTGCAGCACGTCGAAGCCGCGCTGCATCCAGTGACGCGCGACGACGTCGCCCATAGCGAACGCCTCGGCGTGCCCCATGTGCAGGTCGCCCGAGGGGTAGGGGAACATGTCGACCACGGTGCGGGTCTCGGAGCCGTCCTCGCGCGGGGCGAACGTCCCGGCCTTCTCCCAGTACCCGGCCCAACGGGCCTCCACGTCACGGAACGAGTACTCCGCGTCGGCGGGGATGCTGGGGGTGGCCGGCACGGCGCTGTCGGGGGTCTGGCTCACGGCGGTTCGAGTCCTCACGCAGTCGGGATGGGGCGCCGGCCCTCGGGCGGCGCGGACGGGGCCGGCGGCACGGCCGGCCACCCCATCCTACGGCGACGGCGCCCCGGCCCGGCCGCAGGGCCGCTCCGAGACGCCGTGACCGGCCGGGCACGCGGTTTCAGGCGGAGTGACTGCCGCCTGCCGGACGCTCGGGCCCGGCGTCGGGACCGGGGCGCGCCCCTCCGGAGGTGAGCGCGTCGTCCTCCTCGAGCACCTGGGCGACCTCGTCCTCGAGGGCCTCCGTCACCGCGCCTGGGGCCGCCACGGAGTCCCCGACCGCCTCCTGCAGCTGCACGGCGTGCTGGGCCGTGAAGGTCTTCTCCGGATGCTCACGCAGGCGGAGCAGCGCGAGCAGGCGCAGACGCAGCCCCGACTCGGCGGAGATCTGCCGGCGGTGGGTGAGCCACCAGACGAGGAGCACGAGCGCGAGCACGATCCCCAGGTGGCCCAGCGCCGGGTAGACGACGTTCATCAGGTCGCCGAAGCCGACGAAGCTCACCGCGAAGGCCAGCAGCGTGACGCCGGCGAACACGGGCCGGTAGAGGCCCGGGCGGTCGGCCGTGAGGCGGCGTCCCAGCGCGTAGAACATGCCGATCGCGGTGTTGAAGATCATCAGGTAGATCACCACGACCATCGCCCAGCCCAGCCAGGGCGCGATCGAGGCGAACAGCCGCAGCATGGGGACGTCGGCGCGGCCGATGTCGGCGTAGCCGAGGTAGAGCAGCGTGGAGGCCATCAGGAGCAGGGCGGTGTACATCAGGCCACCGGTGAGGCCGCCGAGGAACGCCTCCCGGGGGTGGGTAATGGACCCGCCGATCACGAGGCACATGGACACGGCCATCACGACGACGAGGCCGAAGTAGTTGACCGAGGACAGCCACCACGGGTCCACCGGCGTGGTGGCCTGGACGGCGAGGGACTCGTGGGCGGTGAAGCCGCCGTCGCGGGTGACCAGGACGTGGACGAACCCGGCCACGACCGCGACGATCACCAGGGGCGTGATCAGGGAGATGATCGCGGAGACCTTCTCCACGTCCAGCATGCCCGTCACGACCACGAGCAGGGTCATCAGGGTGGAGCCCGCCCACGTCGGCCAGCCGAACTGCTGGGCGAGCGTGGAGCCCGCCCCGGCGAGCATGACGACGCCGATCGCGAAGAGCGTCACCGTGACCACGACGTCCAGGATGCGGGCCATCACGGGGTGTGAGACGCTGCGGAAGACGACCTTGTGGTCGGCCGCGAGGAACACGCTGCCCAGCTGGAGGATGACGGCGCCGCCGGCGGTGACGAGCAGGCCGGCCAGTCCCGCGCCCACGATGCCGATCCAGCCGAAGCCCACGAAGTACTGGATGACCTCGGCGCCGGTGGCGAAGCCGGCGCCGACGAGCAGGCCGACGAAGGCGAGGGCGATCTTCAGGGATCTGAGGGCGACGGGGTGCTGCACGCATGGGCCTTTCGTGGGGGACGGGGTGCGCCCGTGCGGGCCCCGGGACCGGGGACGGGCCGGAGTACGGTAGGCACGCGCGCGCCATCGTGGCCAGGACCAGGAGTCGCCGGGATCCGGGCAGCGTGGCCTCAGGCCCACCCCAGGGCCGCCCTCCCGCGGGCACGCCGCGGTCGCGATCAGGCCGAGCATCTCGGCGGACCCCGTCCCCGCGCCCAGGTCCAACAGCAGCGTGCGGGAGGCGTGGGTGACGTCGCTGAGGTTCCAGACCGGCCTGGCTAGGGTGGGGACGTGCCTGCCCCGACGCCGCCCGCCGCCCCGGGCCCGCCCGTCCGCCTGCGCGATCTGCTGCGCCCGCCCGCGGCGCCCGCCGATCCCCGCGTGCTCACGGACCACCCGGCCCGGACGCCCCGTCGGCGCACCCTGGCCGTGCCGGACCCCGTCAGCGGGACCCCGTCGTCCGTGGCCGTGTGGGAGTACGCCCCCGTTCCGGAGGCCGCGCCGGGATCGCCCTCCGGGCTGAAGGGGGACACGGCCGCTGCCCCGCTCGTGTTCGTGCACGGCTTCCGCGGGGACCACCACGGCCTCGCCCTGCTGGCCGACGCGCTCCCGGAGCATCCGATCCACTCGATCGAGCTGCCCGGCTTCGGGGCCTCGGAGCCCTTCCCCCACGCCGAGCACACCGTGGCCCATCACGCGGACGCGGTGGCCGCCGTCGTCGCCGCCCTGCGGCTGCCGGCCGCCCCCGTGCTGGTCGCACATTCCTACGGGACGACGGTGGCGGCCGAGCTGGTCGCCCGGGAGCCGTCCCGGTGGGGACGGCTGGTCCTGCTCAACCCCATCGCCGAACCCGCGCTGCAGGCGTCCGCGTCCGTGACGAGCCGGGTGCTGGCGGCCGTCGCCGAGGGGTACTACGAGGTCGCCGCCCGCATGCCCGAGCGCTCGGCGCGGCTGCTGCTGGGCGCGCCGCCGGTCGTGTGGGTGACCACGCTCGCCATGACCCGCACCAGGGACAGGGATGTCCTTGCGTACACCCATGACCAGCACCGGCGCCACTTCTCGGGCTTCGCCTCCGCGCGCATGCTCTCCGAGGCGTACCGCGCCTCGAGCACGGGCTCCGTGGCCGACGTCGCCGCCCGCCTCAGCCTGCCGGTGCTGCTGGTCGCGGGGCGGGAGGATCCGCTGGGCTCGGTGCCGGCACAGGAGGCGCTCGCCGCGGCGATCGACGACGCGGGCGGCACGGCGGAGCTGCACGTCCTCGACGGCGTCGGGCATCTGCTGCACTACGAGCGGCCGGCCGCCTGTGCGGCGTTGATCCGCGACTGGCTCCGCCGCGCCGGCCGCTGACGCCGTCATCGCCCCGGCGTCGCCGCGCTCCGGCCCCTCGGGCTGCGGGTCGGTCCGGCCGCCCCCTCAGAGCACCCCGGCCGGGTCGAGCCGCACCCGCACCGGGGCGGTCTCCCGCCGAGCGCTCGCTGCGGACCGGGCGGCGCGCAGGGCGCCGACGGTGGCCTCGGCCGCCGCGTAGGGGAAGATCAGCAGGGCGCGGGAGCGGGTCTCGTCGGCGGGGTCCGGCACCGGCCCAATCCAGGGCAGCCGCGCCGGGCCGCCATCGAGCGGGGCCGAGTGCGGATCCTCGTGGACGTCCTCGTCCGGCCGTTCCCGGCGGGCGGCCTCCACGAGCTCGAGGTACTCCGCGACGGCGGCGGCCTCCCCCGTGACCTCTGCGAGGCGGCCGGCGGGAGGCAGGTGCAGCTCGCGCCGCTCGGCGACCTGGCGCGCGGCGAAGCCGTCGGGGTCCCGTCGGACGAGCGCGTTCACCGCCTCCCCCGCGTCCGCGGTGACCACCACGACGCCCCCGTCGGAGGCGGGGCGGACCAGGCAGGCGGCCGCGAGCCAGCGGGCGAGCACGCGGCCCGGCACGTCGAGGCCCTCGCGCTGGAGCTGGCTGTCCCCGTCGAGCAGCAGGGCGGCCGCGTAGCCGTCGGGCGTCGCCGGCTCGGCCCCCACGGTCGCCACCACCAGGGAGGGCCCGGGCGGCACCGAGCCGAGCATGTGCTGCGCCGAGGAGGCGTGCACGGGCACGCGCGGGAACGCCCGGCCCAGCTCCTCGGCCGTGCGGTCCACGCCGCGGGCCCCGGCCCGCAGCGTCGTGCCGCCGCACTCGGTGCACCGGAAGCCGCGCTCCCGGGTGCCGCACCACCGGCACGCCACCTCCCCGTGCCGGGCGGCCCGCGCGTCACGGAAGCCCAGCGGCCCCGCGCAGACGCGGCAGCGGGCGGGCGTGCGACAGCGCTCGCACACGAGGGCGGGGATGAAGCCGGCCCGGGCCACCTGCACGAGCACCGGGCCGGGCCGTGGCCCGAGCAGCGCGGCGCGGGCGGCGGCCCAGGCGGCCTGCGGCAACCGCGCCCGCTGCGCGAACGGGTCGCGCGCCGTCTCCCAGGCGTCGGCGGTGGAGACGACCCGCGGCCCGAGCTCCCGCTGGGTCGCGCGGGAGGGGCCCAGGTGCAGCAGCCAGCCCGACTCGACGAGCCGTTGCACCGGGACGGACCGGGAGGGCCCGGCGAAGAGCAGCGCCGCGCCGGTCGCGCGGGCCCGCTCCAGCACGACCTCTCGGGCGTGGAAGTAGGGCGCGCGGGGTTCTGCCCACGCGTCGTCGCCGTCGTCCCAGAGCACCACCAGCCGCAGGTCGCGCACGGGCGACCACACGGCGGCCCGGGTGCCGGCCACGATGCGCCGGGTGCCGCGCAGCGCGGCCAGGTGGGCGCGGTACCGGGGCGTGTTGCCGTCCTCGGAGCCGATCCGCGCGTAGGCGTCCTCCCCCACGTGCTCGTCGAGGGCGGCGCAGAGCCGGTCGAGGTCGCGGTGGTCGGGCACCAGCAGCAGGACGCCGCCGTCCGAGGCGGCCACCGTGCGCGCCAGGGCGGCCAGCGCGCCCGCCTCGTCCCATTCGAACAGGCGCGAGGGCACGACGGCGGCCGCCCGCGCGGCGTCCCCGGCCAGCACGGCGGACACGAACGCGGTGCCCCCCTCGAGGGACTCCCACACCGTGGGCACGAGGCCCTCCTCCGCCGCGGGCGCCTCCGGGCGCTCGGCGTCCGTGCCGGTCAGCGTCACGGGGTGGTCCGCGGCGGTTTCCGCGTCCTCCGCCAGGGCGGCCTTCTCGACCTGCGCAACGCGCGGGGGCACCGCGGCCCGCAGCACGTCCGTGACGACGCCGGCCTGGCGGCGGGCCACCGCGCGAGCGGTCGCCAGGACCTCCTCCGTCAGCGGCGGGATGGCGGTGAGCACGCCGGTGAGCTCGGTGAGCTGGGCGCCGGTGGCCGGCTCCTGCTCCCGCGAGACGAGCCAGCCCGTCATGGCCCGTCCGCCGAAGCGGACGGACACGCGGGAGCCGGGGACCGCCCGGTCGTCCAGGGCCACGGGCACGAGATAGTCGAACTCGCGGTCCAGGTGCGGCACGGGCGAGTCCAGCAGGACGCGGGCGATCGGCCGCTCCGGCCACCCCTCGGCCCGCTCCGGCAGTCGGGGCGCGTCCTCCGGCTCCGGGAGGGCGAACAGCGTGTCCGTGATGCCCGCCTCCGGATCAGAGGCCGGCGGCAGCGCGCAGCTGCTCGACGCGGTCCGTGCGCTCCCACGTGAAGTCGGCGTCGTCCCGGCCGAAGTGGCCGTTCGCGGCGGTCCGTCGGTAGATGGGCCGCAGGAGGTTCAGCTCCTTCACGATGGCGGCCGGACGCAGGTCGAACACCGCGTTCACGGCCTCGATGATCTTCTCCTCCGGCACCGTGGCCGTCCCGAAGGTGTCCACGTACAGGCCCACGGGCCGGGCCGAGCCGATCGCGTAGGCCACCTGGAACTCGGCGCGCGAGGCGAGGCCGGCGGCCACCACGTTCTTCGCGACCCAGCGGAGCATGTAGGCGGCGGAGCGGTCCACCTTGGACGGGTCCTTGCCGGAGAAGGCGCCGCCGCCGTGCCGGGCCATGCCACCGTAGGTGTCCACGATGATCTTGCGACCGGTGAGGCCGGCGTCGCCCACGGGGCCGCCGATGACGAACTTGCCGCCCGGGTTGATGATGATCCGCATGCCGGAGGTGTCGAGGCCGGAGCGCTCGATGACGGGCCGGATCACGTGCTCCTCCACGTCCGCCCGCAGCTGCTCCTGCGTGACCCACTCGTGATGCTGCGTGGAGACCACCACGGCCTCGACCGTGGTGGGCACGTGGCCGGGCGCGTAGCCGATGGTGACCTGCGTCTTGCCGTCCGGCAGCAGGTACGGCATGGGCGTGTTCTCCGCCCGGCGCACCGCGGTGAGCCGCTCGGAGAGCCGGTGCGCGAGGTAGATGGGCATGGGCATGTACGCCGGGGTCTCGTCCGTGGCGTAGCCGAACATGATGCCCTGGTCCCCCGCGCCCTGCTCGTCCACCTCGTCCGCCGAGCCGTACTCGCGGGCCTCGAGGGACCGGGAGACGCCGGCGAAGATGTCCGAGGACTGCTGGCCGATGGAGATGTTCACGCCGCACTGGGCGCCGTCGAAGCCGTTGGCCGAGGAGTCGTAGCCGATGTCCAGGATGGTCTCGCGCACGATCTTGGGGATCTCCACGTACGCCGAGGTGTTCACCTCGCCGGCCACCTGCACCAGGCCGGTGGTGGTCAGGGTCTCCACGGCCACCTTCGCCGACGGGTCGGCGGCGAGGATCGCGTCCAGGATGGCGTCGGAGATCTGGTCGCAGATCTTGTCGGGGTGGCCCGCCGTGACGGACTCGGAGGTGAAGAGGCGGAGCTCTCCGCCGCCCACCCCCGAATACGGGTCGGCGTGGCGGGCGGGGCTCAGCGAGGCGGCATCGGTCATGCCGCACAGTCTAGGTCAGCGGCCCGACGCGCCGGCGGGGTCGCGACCGGCGAGGTCATCCACGATCGCCTGCACGACGGCGGCCGCCGCCTGGTCCTTGGAGCCCACGGTCTCCACGGCGGGGCGGCCGTCGGCGAACAGGATGGTCACGGCGGTCTCGTCCCGGCCGAACACCTTGTCCGTGCCGACCTCGTTGACCACGAGCATCTCGCAGCCCTTGCGCGCCAGTTTGGCCCGGCCGTACTCGAGCACGGAGGACGTCGCGTCGCCGGTCTCCGCGGCGAAGCCGACGATGAGCGGGGCCATGGGCCCGCCCTCGGAGCGGGTCCGCACGGCCGTGGCGAGCACGTCCGGGGTGCGCTCGAGCACGATGACGGGCGCGCCGCCGTCGTCGCCCTTCTTCATCTTGGCGTCGGAGACCTCGGCCGGTCGGAAGTCCGCAACGGCCGCCGCCATCACGAGGACGTCGGCGTCGGCGGCCTCCGCCAGCACGGCCTCGAGCAGGTCCTGCGTGGACTCCACGGGCACGACGCGCTCGACGCCCTCGGGCGTCGGGACGGACATGGACCCGGCGACGAACCGCACGGTGGCGCCGGCCTCGAGGGCGGCGCGCGCCAGGGCGGCCCCCTGCTTGCCGGAGGAGCGGTTCCCCAGGTAGCGGACCGGGTCCAGCGCCTCGCGGGTGCCCCCGGCCGTGATCACCACGGTGCGACCGGCCAGCGGGCCGGGTGTCGGCTCGGCGTCGGACCCGGAGGCCCGGGGACGGCGCGGGGCGCCCGCGGCCGCGGCGGCCTGCGCACGCTCCCAGATCTCGGCGGGCTCGGGCAGCCGCCCGGCGCCGGAGTCGGCCCCGGTGAGCCGGCCCACGGCGGGGTCCACGACCGTGACGCCGCGCTCGCGCAGGAGGGCGACGTTGGCGACCGTGGCGGGGTGGTGCCACATCTCGGTGTGCATGGCGGGGGCCAGGACGACGGGGCACGTGGCGGTGAGCAGCACGTTGCCCAGCAGGTCGGGCGCCATCCCCGCGGCGGTGCGCGCGAGCAGATCGGCGGTGGCCGGCGCGACCACCACGAGGTCCGCACGCCGGCCGAGCCGGACGTGGTTCACCTCGTCGACCGCCTCGAACGTGTCCGTGCGGACCGGGCGACCGGAGAGGGCCTCCCACGTCGCCGCGCCCACGAACTCGAGGGCGTTGGCGGTGGGCACCACGGTCACGCCGTGGCCGGCCTCGGTCATCAGGCGCAGCAGCAGCGCCGCCTTGTAGGCCGCGATGCCGCCGCCGACCCCGAGGACGATCTCCATGACGGGCTCAGGCCTCCGGGGCGTCCTCGGAGGTGCCCTCCTCGGCGCGCACCGTCTCGGCGGCCTCCTCGATGGCGGCGGGATCGCCCATCGGCTGGTGGGCGTCGGCCGACTCGAGGGTGGCGAACGGGTCGTCCTCGCCCGGCAGGGAGAAGTCGCCGAAGTCCTCGGCGGCCAGGTCGGCCTCCGGGGTGGCCTCGACGGCCTCGCGGGACACGAGCAGGTCGGCCTCGATCTCGCGCAGGGCGATGGACAGCGGCTTCTCGTTCAGCTGGGTGTCCACGAGCGGGCCGACGTACTCGAACAGCCCCTCGTGCAGCTGCGAGTAGTAGGCGTTGATCTGCCGGGCCCGCTTGGCGGCGAAGAGCACCAGGGCGTACTTCGAGTCGACCCGCTCCAGCAGGGAGTCGATGGGCGGGTTGACGATGCCTTCGTACTGTTCGGTCACGGGGTCTCCAAAGTCTTCATCTCACTGTCACGTCGGCGCCGGGTGCGGCGTCGGTGCGGCCGGTCCTCAGGCCTCGGTCGGACGGCGCTCGGGGTCCAGCCCCATGAGTCTCACCAGTTCCTCGGCGGCCCGCTCCACGCGGTCGTTCACGACGACGGCGTCGAACTCGGGTTCCGCGGCGAGTTCCAGTCTAGCCGTTTCGAGCCGGCGGCGCTGTTCCTCCGGGCTCTCGGTGCCGCGGCCGAGCAGCCGGGACACGAGTTCCTCCCAGCTCGGCGGCGCCAGGAACACGAAGGTGGCCTCCGGCAGCGCACGGCGGACCTGGCGCGCTCCCTGCAGGTCGATCTCCAGCAGGACGTGGCGGCCCTGCGCCACGGCCTCCATCACGCGGTCGCGCCGCGTGCCGTAGCGGTGGACGCCGTGCACGACGGCCCATTCCAGCATCTCGTCCGCCTCGACGAGGGAGTCGAACTCCTCCGGCGTCGTGAAGTAGTAGTGCACCCCGTCCTCCTCGCCCGGGCGCGCCGGGCGGGTGGTGGCGGAGACGGACAGCCAGGCCTCGGGGTAGTGCTCGCGGACATAGGCCGACACGGTGCCCTTGCCGACGGCGGTGGGGCCGGCCAGGACGGTGACGCCCGGGCCCGGGGGGCGTTCCTGGACGGCGGTGCGGGCCACCGGGACGGCGGGGGCGGGTCCGGGGTCGAACGTGTCGGTCACGCATCCTCCTGGTGGGACGGGCCTCGCAGACCCGTCACCCGGGCCGGCGCCGACCCGCCGGGATGTGGGGGTCACCGGCCAATATAGGCGATCAGCGCCTCGCGCTGACGACGGCCCAGGCCGCCCAGCCGACGCCGCGGCGAGATGCCGCACCCCGCCATCGCCTCCCGGGTCCGGACCTCGCCCACGCCCGGCAGGGCCAGCAGCAGGTCCACGGTCCGCAGACGGGCGACGGCGTCGTCGGCGTCCGCGCGCGCGAAAATGTCGGCCAGGCCGACCTCACCGGCGGCGAAGGCCGCCTTGAGCTCCGCCCGCGCCTGGCGGGCCTGGAGGGCCTTCCTCCGGGCCTCCGCCCTCTCCTGCACACTGAGCTGCCGCAACGCCATGGGTCTGACCTCGATGCCTCTCGTTCCCCACCGGCCCCGTCGTGACCCTTCCATGGTCAAGGACGACGAGCACAGCCGATCGAAAGGGAAGATACCATCCCGTCCACACGGCACGGGCGCGCCGGGAGGACGCGGGCGTCACCGCAGGGCGGCGCGATTCTCCTCGATCGTGTCCACCAGCGAGGCCACCGACGGGCCCGCGCTCAGGATGCCGCGGGACGAGGTCGCCAAGACCTGCGGCCAGGCCGTCCCGAAGTCGGCCCGCATGCCCCGGGCCGTGGCGCCCTGGGCACCGAACCCGGGCGCCAGCAGGGGCCCGCCGAGGGCCGGCAGGTCCAGGCCGAGGCGGTCCGCCTCGGCGGCCACCGTGGCGCCCAAGACGAGTCCCACCGGCCCCCACGCGTCGTCGCCGCGCAGGGCCGCGTTCTCGGCGGCCGCCGCCGCGGCGATGCGCCGGGCGACCGATCCCTCGGCCGACCCCTCGCCCACGTGCTGGACCTCGCGGCCCTCCGGATTGGAGGTCAGCGCGAGGACGAACACGCCGCGGCCGGCCTCGTGGGCGGCGCGGATGGTCGGCACGAGGGTGCCGAAACCCAGGTACGGGCTGAGCGTCACCGCATCCGCGGCCAGGGGCGAGGCGTCGGCGATCCACGCGGCGGCGTAGCCGTCCATGGTGGAGCCGATGTCACCGCGCTTGGCGTCCGCGATCGTGAGCACCCCGGCGTCCCGGGCGGCCGCGAGCAGCCGCTCCAGGGCCGCCAGGCCGGCCGATCCGTGGCGCTCGTACAGCGCCACCTGGGGCTTGATCGCCGCCACGCGGGGCCCCTCGGGACCCACCGCCGCCTCGAGGGCGGTCAGGGAGAACGCCTCGAGGCCCGCCGGGGTGTCGCTCAGGCCCCACTGCCGCAGCAGGCCCGGATGGGGGTCCACGCCGAGGCACAGCGGACCGGCCGTCTCCATGGCGTGGGCCAGCCGCCGCCCGAAGGGGGCGCGGGGCCCCGCGCCGCCCGTCGCCGTCGTGGTCACGCCGCGGCCTCCGGACCGGCGACAGCCTGCTGCAGGCGCGCGTCGTGCTCCTGCAGTGAGGTGACGGACCACTCGTAGGACCGCATGGCCTCGATGGCCTGCAGGCACGCCCCGAATTCGGCCGTGGTCGTGATCACCGGCACGCCGAGCGACGTCGCGGCCGCGCGGATCTCGTAGCCGTCCGTGCGGGCGTCGCCGCCGGAGGGCGTGTTCAGCACGAGGTCGACGGTGCCGGCGTGCAGCTGCTCCAGCACGGTGCCCGCGCCGTCCTCGTGCCCGGCGTCGGCGATCTTCGCCACGACCTCCGCGGGGATGCCGTTGCGCCGCAGCACCTCGGCGGTGCCGCCGGTGGAGACCACCTGGAAGCCGAGGTCGACGAGGCGCTTGGCCTGGCCCACGAGGGTGCGCTTGTCCCGGTTGGCGACCGACACGAACACGCGCCCCGAGGTGGGCAGCGGGCCGCCGGCGGCGGACTGGGACTTGGCGAACGCGGTGTCGAAGTGCTTGTCGATGCCCATGACCTCGCCCGTCGAGCGCATCTCCGGGCCCAGCAGCGAGTCGACCACGCGGCCCTCCGCGGTGCGGAAGCGGGTGAACGGCAGCACCGCCTCCTTGACCGCCACGGGCGCGCCGATCGGCAGGGTGCCGCCGTCGTACGCCGTGGGCAGCATGCCCGCCGCGCGCAGGTCGGCGATGCTCTCGCCGACGCCGATCCGCGCGGCCGCCTTGGCCAGCTGGACGCCCGTGGCCTTCGAGACGAACGGCACGGTCCGCGAGGCGCGCGGGTTCGCCTCGATCACGTACAGCACGTCCGAGGCGAGCGCGAACTGGATGTTGATCAGGCCGCGCACGCCGACGCCGGCCGCTATCCGCTCGGTGGCGCGGTGCACGCGCTCGAGCACGTCCGGGCCCAGGGTGACGGGAGGCAGCACGCACGCGGAGTCACCCGAGTGGATGCCCGCCTCCTCGATGTGCTCCATGACGCCGCCGAGGTACAGCTCGGTGCCGTCGTAGAGGGCGTCGACGTCGATCTCGATCGCGTCCTCGAGGAAGCGGTCCACGAGCATCGGCTGGTCGGGGGTGATCTCCGTGGCGTGCTCCACGTAGTGGGCCAGTGCTTCCTCGGAGTACACGATCTCCATGCCGCGGCCGCCGAGCACGTAGGAGGGGCGCACGAGCACGGGGTAGCCGATCTCGTCCGCCACGCGCTTGGCGTCGTCGAAGGAGACGGCCGTGCCGTTCTTCGGCGCCACCAGGCCCGCGCGCTCGAGCACGAGCGCGAACTCACCGCGGTGCTCGGCCAGGTCGATGGCCGCGGGCGAGGTGCCCAGGATCGGCACGCCGGCGTCGGCGAGCTGCTGGGCCAGCTTGAGCGGGGTCTGGCCGCCGAGCTGCACGAAGACGCCGCGCACGCCGCCGGAGGCCTCCTCTGCCGCGATGACCTCCAGGACGTCCTCGAGCGTGAGCGGCTCGAAGTAGAGGCGATCGGAGATGTCGTAGTCCGTGGATACCGTCTCCGGGTTGCAGTTGACCATCACGGTCTCGTAGCCGGCCTCGCGCAGCGCCATGGTGGCGTGCACGCACGAGTAGTCGAACTCGATGCCCTGGCCGATCCGGTTCGGGCCCGAGCCGAGGATGATCACCGACTCGCCCTCGTGCGGGGCGACCTCGGTCTCGAGGTCGTAGCTGGAGTACCGGTACGGGGTGAAGGCCTCGAACTCGGCGGCACAGGTGTCCACGGTCTTGTAGACGGGGCGCACGCCCAGGGCGTGACGCACGCCGCGCACGACCGCGGCGTCCATGTGCCGCAGCGAGCCGATCTGGGCGTCGGAGAACCCGTGCCGCTTGGCGCGGCGCAGCAGGGCCTCGTCGAGGACCTCGGCGTCGCGGATCTCGTCCGCGACCTCGTTGATGAGCACGAACTGGTCCAGGAACCACGGGTCGATCGCGGTGGCCTCGAAGGCCTCCTCGATCGTGGCGCCGGCGTAGAGCGCCTGCTGGGTCTGGGAGAGCCGGTCGGTGGTGGCCGTGCTCGCCGCCGCGAGCAGGGCCTGCGGGTCGGCGTCCTGCGGGAACGCGAGCTCCGAGCCCTTCTGCTCGAGCGAGCGCAGGGCCTTCTGCAGGGCCTCCGTGAAGTTGCGGCCGATGGCCATGGCCTCGCCGACCGACTTCATGGTGGTGGTCAGCGTGGGATCCGCCGCCGGGAACTTCTCGAACGCGAAGCGCGGGACCTTCACGACCACGTAGTCCAGGACCGGCTCGAAGGACGCCGGGGTCTTCTGGGTGATGTCGTTGGGGATCTCGTCCATCGTGTAGCCCAGGGCCAGCTTGGTGGCGATCTTGGCGATCGCGAAGCCGGTGGCCTTCGAGGCCAGCGCCGAGGAGCGGGAGACGCGCGGGTTCATCTCGATGACGACGACGCGCCCGTCCACGGGGTTCACCGCGAACTGGATGTTGCAGCCGCCGGTGTCCACGCCGACCTCGCGGATGACGTTGATCGAGATGTCCCGCAGCTTCTGGTACTCGCGGTCCGTCAGCGTCATGGCCGGGGCCACGGTGATGGAGTCGCCGGTGTGCACGCCCACGGGGTCCACGTTCTCGATGGAGCAGACGACGACGACGTTGTCGTTCTTGTCCCGCATCATCTCCAGCTCGTACTCCTTCCAGCCGAGGATGGACTCCTCGAGCAGGACCTCGGAGGTCGGGCTGTACTGCAGGCCGGCGCCGCAGATGCGGTACAGGTCGGCCTCGTCGTAGGCCATGCCGGAGCCGAGGCCGCCCATCGTGAACGAGGGGCGCACCACCACGGGGTACTTCAGGTCCTCGACGGCGGCCAGGGCCTCCTCCATCGTGTGCACGATGTGGGACCGGGCGGACTCGCCGCCGGCACGCTCCACGACGCCCTTGAACAGCTCGCGGTTCTCGCCGAGCTCGATGGCCTCGATGTTCGCGCCGATCAGCTCGACGCCGAAGCGCTCGAGCACCCCGTCCTTGTCGAGGGCGATGGCGGTGTTCAGCGCCGTCTGGCCGCCCAGGGTGGGCAGCAGGGCGTCCGGGCGCTCCTTCTCGATGATCTTGGCGACCACGGCCGGGGTGATGGGCTCGACGTAGGTGGCGTCGGCCAGCTCCGGGTCGGTCATGATCGTGGCCGGGTTGGAGTTGACGAGGACGACGCGGACGCCCTCCTCCTTGAGGACGCGGATGGCCTGGGTGCCGGAGTAGTCGAACTCGGCGGCCTGGCCGATCACGATGGGGCCGGAGCCGATGACCAGGACGGACTTCAGGTCGGTGCGCTTGGGCATGGATCAGGCTCCTTCGGTGGCGGGGGTGGTGGCGGCGCGGTGCTCGGTGAGCAGCTGCACGAAGCGGTCGAACAGGTCGAGGGTGTCGTTGGGGCCGGCCGCGGACTCCGGGTGGAACTGCACGGAGAAGGCGGGCCGGTCGAGCAGGCGCAGGCCCTCGACGACCTGGTCGTTCAGGGACCAGTGGGAGACCTCGACGCGGCCGAAGCGCGACTCCGGCGCCTCGATCGGCTCGCCGAGGGGGGCGTCCACGGCGAAGCCGTGGTTCTGGGAGGTGATGGCCACGCGGCCCGTGGCCTTGTCCAGCACCGGCTGGTTCGGGCCGCGGTGGCCGAACTTCAGCTTGTAGGTGTCGAAGCCGAGCGCGCGGCCGAAGATCTGGTTGCCGAAGCAGATGCCGAAGAACGGCAGGCCGGCGTCGAGGACCTCGCGCAGCAGCTCCACCTGGGCGTCTGCCGTGGCCGGGTCGCCGGGGCCGTTGGACAGGAAGACGCCGTCCGGGTCCACGGCGCGGATGCCGGCCAGGTCCGTGGCCGCGGGCAGCACGTGCACGCGGATGCCGCGGGAGGCCAGGTGCCGCGGCGTGGCGGCCTTGATGCCGAGGTCGAGGGCGGCGATCTCGGCGATCGGCTCGCCCTCCCAGCCGTGCTCGGCCGGCTCGACGACGTACGGCTCCTCCGTGGTGACGGACTCCGCGAGGCGGGCGCCGGCCATCGACGGCTGGGCGCGCACCTCCGCCAGCAGCTCGGCCTCCGGGCGGGCGGCGAGCTCGCCGGAGAACACGCCGGCGCGCATCGAGCCCTCGGTGCGCAGGCGGCGGGTGACGGCCCGGGTGTCGACCTCGCGGATCCCGACGACGCCGAACGCCTCGAGATCCTCGTCGAGGGTGCGCTCGGCGCGCCAGTTGGACGGACGCCGGGCCGCGTCGCGGACCACGTAGCCGGCGGCGAAGATCGCCCGCGACTCGCGGTCGGCGTCGTTGACCCCGGTGTTGCCGATGTGCGGGGAGGTCTGCACGATGATCTGCCCCGCGTAGGACGGGTCGGTGAGGGTCTCCTGGTAGCCGGTCATGCCCGTGGTGAACACGGCCTCGCCCAGGGTGCGGCCGCGGGCGCCGTAGGCCCGGCCGCGGTGGACGGTGCCGTCCTCGAGGACGAGCAGGGCCAGGTCGTCGGTGGGGGTGCTCATCGGGGGTCTCCTTCTCCTGCGCGGCCGGCCGGGTCGGCCGGGGCGGGGTCGATGATGGTCTGCAGGGCGGCGAGGAGCCGGTCGCGGTCCTCGGGGCGGTCGGGGCGGAAGGCGGAGGTGAGTTCCACGTCGCCGAGGCGCCAGCCCCAGGCGACGAGCCCGCCCGGCTCGACGAACTTGCCGGCGATCCCCGCGGACAGGCCGGCCTCGACGAGGTCGTCCGCGGGGATGAACAGGTTGGCGGCCCCGGGGCGGAGCACGAGCAGGCCGCGGTGGGTGCCGGCGTCGTGGACCTCGAGGACGGCGCGCGAGCGCAGGCCCAGGCCGTGCACCGCCACGCGGTCCAGTCGGTCCTCGCCGCGCACCGTGCCCACGTGCATGCCCTCCGCGGACAGCGTCGGCTCGGCGTCGTAGAGGGCCGTCGGCACGGGGGCCGGGGCCGGGATCCCGGCCTGCGCCCGGCGGCGGGCCCGCCACCCGAGGGCCAGCAGGCCGAGCAGCACGAGGACGACGGCCAGGGTGCCCAGGGTCACCGGCAGCCACACGTCCGCGTAGTCCTTCGTCGGGGTCCGCGGCGGGACGGGACGGGCCGCCAGGGCGGCGGCCAGGGAGGTGATGCTCACGCGCGCTCCCCCGTCTCCGTCAGGGCCGGGTGGCGGTACGGCCGGGCGGGGGCGCCGTCGGCGACGACGCGGGCACCGCGATAGACCGTGTGGCGCACCGCGCCCGGCAGCTCCATGCCCCGGTACGGGCTGTTGCGGGACTTGGTCAGGTGCTGCTCGGGGTCCACGGTGCGGCGGGCCTGCGCGTCCACGAGCACGAGGTTGGCCACCGCGCCGACGCGCGGGACGCCGCGCTCGTCGGCCTGGCCCTGGTCGGTCAGGCCGGCGATCCGGGCCGGCGCCGTGGACATCACGCGGGCGACGCCGGCCCAGTCCATCAGGCCGGTGTCCACCATCGCCTGCTGCACCACGGACAGGGCGGTCTCGAGGCCCGTCATGCCCATCGCCGCGACCGTCCACTCGCACTGCTTGGTCTCGGCGGTGTGTGGGGCGTGGTCGGTGCCCACGGTGTCGATGGTGCCGTCGGCCAGCCCGGCGCGCAGGGCCATCACGTCGGACTCGCGGCGCAGCGGCGGATTGACCTTGAACACGGGGTCGTAGGAGCGGACGAGCTCCTCGGTGAGCAGCAGGTGGTGCGGGGTGACCTCGGCGGTCACGGCCACGCCCTGGGCCTTGGCCCAGCGGATCAGCTCGACGGAGCCGGCCGTGGAGACGTGGCACACGTGCAGGCGGGAGTCCACGTGCTGGGCCAGCAGCACGTCACGGGCGATGATGGCCTCCTCCGCCACGGCGGGCCAGCCGGCCAGGCCGAGGACGCCGGAGAGCTCGGACTCGTTCATCTGGGCGCCGGCGGTGAGGTTCGGCTCCTGCGCGTGCTGGGCCACGAAGCCGCCGAAGGACTTCACGTACTCGAGCGCACGGCGCATCAGCACGGCGTCGTGGACGCACATGCCGTCGTCGGAGAACATCCGCACGCGGGCCTGCGAGTCGGCCATCGCGCCGAGGTCGGCCAGGGCCTCGCCGGCCAGGCCCACGGTCACCGCGCCCACGGGGTGCACATCGCACCAGCCCGCGTCCCGGCCCAGCCGCCACACCTGCTCCACCACGCCGGCGGTGTCCGCCGTCGGCGTCGAGTTGGCCATCGCGTGGACCGAGGTGAAGCCGCCCATCGCGGCGGCGCGGGTGCCGGTCTCGACCGTCTCTGCATCCTCCTTGCCGGGCTGGCGCAGATGGGTGTGCAGGTCGACGAGCCCGGGCAGCAGCACCAGGCCGGCGCAGTCGACCTCCTCGGGGGCCGGGTCGAGGCCGGCGGCGTGGGCCGCGGCGTCCGGGCCGAGGGCGGCGATCCGGCCCTCGGCGACGAGCACGTCGGCGGTCTCACCCGTGGTCAGGCGCGCACTGCGCAGCAGCAGGGGGGCGGGGCTGGGGGCGCTCACGGGCGGACCTCCTGGTCGTGGTTGAGGACGAGGTGCAGGACCGCCATGCGGACAGACACGCCGTTGGCGACCTGCTCGAGGGCGGTGTTGCGGGGCGAGTCCGCCGCCGCCGGGCTGATCTCCAGGCCGCGGTTCATCGGGCCGGGGTGCATGACCACGGGCTCGTCGAGCAGGGCGCCGCGGCCGGCGGTGAGGCGGGCGAAGCGGTCGTCGGTCAGCCCCCAGGTCCGGGTGTACTCCCCCGCGGACGGGAAGAAGGCGCCGCCCATCCGCTCGGCCTGGACGCGGAGCATCATGACGGCGTCGGGGCCGGCGTCGAGGGCCTCGTCCAGCGAGTAGGTGACCTGGCACGGCCACGCGGCCACGCCCACGGGCAGCAGGGTGGGCGGCGCGGCCAGGGTGACCTGTGCGCCCAGCGTGCTGAGCAGCCACACGTTGGACCGGGCCACGCGCGAGTGCAGGATGTCCCCCACGATCACCACGCGCATGCCGGTCAGGTCCCGGCCGACCAGGTCCTCTCCCGTCGCCGCGGCGAGGCGCCGGCGCAGGGTGAAGGCGTCCAGGAGGGCCTGGGTGGGGTGCTCGTGGGTGCCGTCGCCGGCGTTCACGACGGCGGAGCGCACCCAGCCGGAGTCGGCCAGCTGGCGGGCCGCGCCCGAGGACCAGTGGCGCATCACGATGGCGTCCGCGCCGATGGCCTCGAGCGTCTGGACGGTGTCCTTGAGCGACTCCCCCTTGGAGACGGACGATCCCTTCGCGGAGAAGTTGATCACGTCCGCAGAGAGCCGCTTGGCGGCGGCCTCGAAGGAGATGCGGGTGCGGGTGGAGTCCTCGAGGAAGAGGTTCACCACGGTGCGGCCGCGCAGGGCGGGCAGCTTCTTGACCTCGCGCTGGTTGACGGCGGCCATCTCCTCGGCGGTGTCGAGGACGGCGAGGGCGTCGGCGCGGGAGAGGTCGGCGGTGGACAGCAGGTGGCGCACGGCTCAACCCTCCCGGGTCGCGACACGGTCGACGATGCTCACGGCGTCCTCAGTGACCTCGCCGGTGCCCTCGGGGCCGTCGACCTCCATGAGCCGGACCTGGACGCGCTCGGCGGTGGAGGTCGGCAGGTTCTTGCCCACGAAGTCGGCCCGGACGGGCAGCTCGCGGTGCCCGCGGTCCACGAGGACGGCCAGGCGCACGGCGGCGGGGCGGCCCAGGTCGGCGATCGCGTCGAGGGCGGCCCGGACGGTGCGGCCGGAGAAGAGGACGTCGTCCACGAGCACGACGACGGCGCCGTCGAGGGGGACCTCGGGCAGGCGGGTGGGCATCGGGGTGCGGGCCGTGCCGCGGCGGAGGTCGTCCCGGTAGAGCGTCACGTCCACCTCACCGACGGCGGCGGTGGGGTCGAAGGCCGGCTCGATGCGGGCCAGCAGGGCGCCGAGCCGCCGGGCCAGGGGGGCCCCGCGGCGCGGGATCCCCATCAGGACGAGACCCTCGGCGCCCTTGTTGGACTCGAGGATCTCGTGGGCGATCCGGGTCAGCGCCCGGTCGATCTCGGACGTGGACAGCACGGTCCGGGCAGCACGAGGTGCGGCGGGGTCAGTTCCCATGCCGGCGCCTCCTTCCCCGCCTCACAGGACGGCTCTTAAAGGATGCGTGGTTCGTCCCGGGGCGCCGGTGGGCCCCCGCGCGGGACGTCGCCGACTCTACCAGCGAGGCCCGCCCCACGGCGCGGATGACGCGGTGCGGGACGGGCCTCGTGACGGAGCTCTCGGCCGCTCAGGCGAGCAGCGTCGGCTTGACCTGCTGCAGGCGGCCGAGCAGACCGTTGACGAACTCGGGCGAGTCGTCCGTGGACAGCTGGGCGGCCAGGGCGACGGCCTCCGAGATGGCGACGGCGTCCGGCACGTCGTCCTGGAACAGCAGCTCCCAGGCCCCCACGCGCAGGATCGCCCGGTCGACGGCGGGCATGCGGTCCAGGGACCAGCCGCGGGAGTAGGAGCTCAGGGCCTCGTCGAGCCGCTCCTGGTCCGCGATGACGCCTTCCACGAGCCGCTGGGTGTAGGCGTTCACCTGCAGATCGGTGCTCTCGCGGCGGGTGCGGATGCCCTCCAGCACGGTGGATCCGCGCTGCTCGGCCTCGAACAGGATCTCCACCGCACGCTGCCGGGAGCGGCTGCGCGCCGTGGTCCCCCGCTTGGCAGCGGAGCCGGCGGAGGCCCGCTCAGTCATTGACGCGGCCGAGGTAGTCGCCGGTGCGGGTGTCGACCTTGACGCGGGTGCCCTGCTCGACGAAGAGCGGCACCTGGATCTCGGCGCCGGTCTCCACGGTGGCGGGCTTGGTGCCGGCGGACGAGCGGTCCCCCTGCAGGCCCGGCTCGGTGTAGGTGATCTCCAGGACCACGGACGCCGGCATCTCGAGGTACAGCGGCGTGCCCTCGTGCAGGGCGATGACCACCTGGGTGTTCTCGAGCATGTACTTCGCGGCGTCGCCGACCACGGCCCCGGGCACGGTGATCTGGTCGTAGTCCTTGACGTCCATGAACACGTAGTCCGCGCCGTCCTGGTAGAGGTACTGGTAGTCGGAGCGGTCGACGGTGGCGAACTCGACCTTGGCGCCGGCGTTGAAGGTCTTGTCCACGACCTTGCCCGTGGTGATGTTCTTCATCTTGGTGCGGACGAACGCGCCGCCCTTGCCCGGCTTGACGTGCTGGAACTCGGTGACGTTCCAGAGCTGGCCCTCCAGTTTCAGGACGGCGCCGTTCTTGATGTCGTTGCTCGTTGCCACGTGTGTGCTCCCGATCGGTCTCGCGGACCGTCACGGGTCCGCCTGCAGTGGGTGGGGTCTTGGATGTGCGCGGGCCAGTCTACGGGAGGCCCCGCGCGGGGCCGGGGTCAGCGGCGGCTCACTCTGCGATCTCCTGGTACGCCGCGAAGAGCAGGGACGCGTCCGGGATGTCCACGGTGGTGGGCTGCGCGAGCCCGTCCAGCAGGACGAAGCGCAGCTGGTCGCCGCGGTTCTTCTTGTCCCGGCGGATGCCCTCGAGCAGGGTCTGCCACCGGTCCCCGCGGTAGGAGACGGGCAGGCCCAGGGCCGTCAGCACCGACCAGTGGCGGTCCGCGGTGGCGTCGTCGAGCCGGCCGAGGGAGCGGGCCAGCTCGGCCGCGAAGACCAGCCCCACGGACACCGCGGCGCCGTGGCGCCACTGGTAGCGCTCGGCGAGCTCGATCGCGTGCCCCATCGTGTGGCCGTAGTTCAGCGCCTCGCGGGCGCCCGACTCGCGGGGGTCGCGGGAGACGACGTCCGCCTTGACCCGGATCGAACGCTCGATCAGCTCGCGCAGCCGCGCGGAGTGCGGGTTCTGGGCCTGGGCCGGGTCCTCCTCGATGAGGTCGAGGATCGCGGGGTCGGCGATGAAGCCGCACTTCACGACCTCGGCCAGGCCGGAGATCAGCTCGTTGGCCGGCAGGGTGAGCAGCGTGTCCAGGTCCGCCAGCACGCCGGCCGGATTGTGGAACGCCCCCACCAGGTTCTTGCCCTCGGCGGTGTTGATGCCGGTCTTGCCGCCCACCGCCGCGTCCACCATGCCCAGCAGGGTGGTGGGCATGTGCACGACGCGGACGCCGCGCAGCCACGTGGCCGCCACGAAGCCGGCCAGGTCGGACACGGCGCCGCCGCCCACGGAGACGATCGCGTCCGACCGGGTGAAGTCGTTCTGGCCGAGCACCTGCCAGCAGAACCCGGCCACCTGCAGGTGCTTGCCCTCCTCGGCGTCCGGGATCTCGGCGGTCAGTGCGGTCAGGCCCACGGCCTCGAGGTCGTTCTTGACGACGTCGCCGGTGGCCCGGAGGGCGCGCGGATGGATGACCAGCACGCGTCGGACGGTCGGGCCGAGCATGTCCGGCAGGCGCGCGAGCAGGCCCCGGCCCACCACCACGTCGTAGCCGCCGTGCACGGCCGCCTCGTGGCCGCCGGCCACGGGGATGACCGTCACGTCCTCGGGTGCGGCCGGAGCGGCCGCGGGCGCCGCCCCCGGGGTCTCCTGCTCGGTGATGTCCGGCTCACGGTCGGTCATGGGTGTGACTCACTCCTTCGGGGGCGGTGGGCGTCCCCCACGATACGCCAGGCCGCCTCGGCGGCCGTCAGGCCTGTGGTGTCGAGCACGAGGTCGGCGACCTCGCGGTACAGCCCCTCGCGTTCGGCGAGGATGCGCCGCCAGGTCCCGGCGGGGTCTCCGGCCAGGACGGGGCGGCCCGCGCCGCCGCCCACGCGGCGCAGCGCCTCCTCCTCTCCGACCGCGAGGTAGACGACGTCGGAGTCCGGCCCGGCCAGCGCGCGGCGGGTGCCCGGATGCAGGACGGCGCCGCCGCCGCACGAGAGGACGCACGGGGCGGGTCGGCCGAGCACATGGCCGATGACGCGCGCCTCCTCCGCCCGGAACGCGGCCTCGCCGTGCTCGGCGAAGAACTCCGGGATCGGGCCGTGCACCTGGGTGAACAGCTCGTCGGAGTCCACGAAGGGCAGCCCGGTCACGGCGGCCAGGGCCCGGCCGACCGTCGTCTTCCCGGCCCCCATCGGGCCGACGAGGACGATCCGGCGGGCCGGGCGCGCGGCCGGGTCCTCGTCGGCCGCGGCGGCCACCGTGGCCGCGGCCGTCAGGCGCGCCTCGAGGGCACCGATCATGCCCTCCCACGGGCACACGGTGACGGGCCCGGGGACGGGACGCGTGCTCGGGTCCGGTCCCGGGGCCGGCGCGGTCCCGGGGGTGTCGGTCACGGCAGGGGGTCGCCCATCGGGCCGTCCGCCACGACGTCGGCGCCCGGCTCCGGCAGGGCGGGGACCGCGGCCTGGAACGCTTCGAGGTTGCGGCGCGTCTCGGCCACGGAGTCGCCGCCGAACTTCTCGAGCATCGCGTCGGCCAGGACGAGGGCGACCATGGCCTCGGCGACGATGCCCGCGGCGGGCACGGCCGCCACGTCGGAGCGCTGATGGTGGGCCGTGGTCTCCGCGCCCGTGGCGACGTCGACCGTGGGCAGTGCGCGCGGCACCGTGGCGATCGGCTTCATCGCGGCGCTCACGCGCAGCAGCTCGCCCGTCGACATGCCGGCCTCGATGCCGCCGGCCCGGTCGGTCGTGCGCCGGGGGCGGCCGTCCGCGCCGCGGGCGATCCCGTCGTGGGCGGCGGTGCCGCGTCGGGCGGCCGTGGCGAACCCGTCGCCGACCTGCACGCCCTTGATCGCCTGGATGCCCATGAGCGCCCCCGCCAGCCGCGCGTCGAGGCGGCGGTCCCAGTGGACGTGGGAGCCCAGGCCGATCGGCACGCCGTACGCCAGCACCTCCACGACGCCGCCGAGGGTCTCCCCGGCGCGGTGGGCGTCGTCGACCTCGGCGACCATCGCCGCGGAGGTCTGCGGGTCGAGGCAGCGGACCGGGTCGGCGTCGAGGCGGGCCTCGTCCTCGGGGACGGGGAACGGGTGGCCCTCCGGCAGGGCGGCCTCCCCGAAGGCCACGGTGTGGGAGACGATCCGCACGCCGAGCTCGCCGAGGAAGGCGCGGGCGACGGTGCCCAGGGCCACACGGGCGGCGGTCTCACGGGCGGAGGCGCGCTCGAGGAGGGGGCGGGCCTCGTCGAAGCCGTACTTCTGCATGCCGGTCAGGTCGGCGTGGCCGGGCCGCGGGCGGGTGAGCGCCGCGTTGCGGGCCAGACCGTCGAGCTCCTCCGCGGGGACGGGATCGGCGGCCATCACCTTCTCCCACTTGGGCCATTCCGTGTTGCCCACCTGGATCGCCACAGGCGAGCCGAGGGTGCGGCCGTGGCGGACGCCGCCGAGGATCGTCACCGCGTCCTGCTCGAACTTCATGCGCGCGCCGCGCCCGTACCCCAGGCGGCGGCGCGCGAGCGCGTCCTGCACGTCCTGCGTCGTGACCGGGATCCCGGCCGGCAGTCCCTCTACGATTCCTGTGAGCGCGGGGCCGTGAGACTCCCCCGCTGTCAACCAGCGCACCATGGCGTGCAGTCTCTCACGCACGGGGCGCCGCGCCGTCACGTGTGACCGGACGGGACGCACCGGATCCGGCGTTCGACGCTCAGCCGGCGGCCGGTCCCAGGGCGTCCGCCGCGGCGCGCGTCACCGCCGCCCAGTCCGGCTCGGGCATCCCGGCCGCGGCGCGGGGCCGGGCCGTGAACAGCCGGACCTGCTCGATGCCCTGGTGCAGCAGCATGGACAGCCCGGACGCCACCGGACCGCCCTCCCGGGACCAGGCGGACGCCAGCACGGAGGGCCACGGGTCGTAGGCCGCGTCCAGCAGGGGCGGCAGGGCGGCGCCGGCCGGCACGTGTGCGGCCAGGGCGTCCGCGGCGCGCGGCGGCAGGGTGGCGACGACGGCACGCAGCCCCGGCGCCCGCCGGAGCAGATCCGCCTGGGTCAGGGTCGCCCAGCGCAGCCCGAGCGCGTCGGCCAGGGCCGTCACCTCGGCGGCGCGGGCGGGGTCGCGGACGCCGAAGAGCACCGCGTCCGCGCCGAGCGTGGCGGCGGCGAGGACGGCCGCCGTCGCGGTCCCCCCGTTCCCGAGGACGCCGACGGTCCCGCCCCGGGCGGCACGGTCGAGGCCGGCCGCGGCGAGGGCGCCGAGGATGCCGTCCACGTCCGTGTTCTCGGCGTGGACGACCCCGGGCGCGGAGGGGTGGTCGCGCACGAGGGTGTTCGCGGTGCCCAGGAGGCGGACGCGGTCGCTGACGTGCCCGGCGGCGGCGACGACCGCCCGCTTCAGCGGCATGGTGACGGAGCAGCCGAGCCAGTCCTGCCCGCGGGCCGCGGCCGCGCCGCCGTCGGCCGTGCCCGGGGCGCCGAGGTGCTCGGCCGCGAAGGCGAGCACCTCGTCCTCGCCCAGGTCTCGGCGGCCGTAGTCGACGTCGAGGCCGAGGACCCGGTAGCCGGCCGCGTGCAGCACCGGGGAGAGCGAGTGGGCGATCGGCCGGCCCAGGACCGCCGCGCGCAGCGTGGGGCGCATCAGCACACCCCCGGATTGGAGGCGCAGTAGCGCTGCAGGGTGCGCACGTGCTGCTGGTGCTCCTCATAGGTGCGGGAGAACTCGGTGTGGCCGGTGCCGATGTCCGTGGTCACCCAGTAGTAGGCGTCCGTCTCGGCCGGGTCGAGGGCGGCCTCGACGGCCGCGTCGGAGGGCATGCCGATCGGACCCGGCGGCAGGCCCGGGTGCACGTACGTGTTGTAGGGGTTCGACGCGTCCTGGCGCTGGCCCGAGGTGAAGCTGAGGCTGCGCACGCCGAGGCCGTACGTGACGGTGGCGTCGATCTGCAGGAGCCCGCGCGTCTCGGTGTTGTCCGGGGCGAGGCGGTTCTCGATGGCGCCGGCGACCTGCCGGTAGTCCTGGGGCAGGGCCTCCGCCTCGAGGATGGAGGCGATCGTGAGCAGGCGCTGCTGCTCGGCCGGGTCGCGGACGTCGAGGGCGTCGAGCTCGGCGAGGGTGGGCCGGATCAGGGAGTCGAGCACCTGCTCGGCGGTGGCGTCGACGGGGAGGCGGTACTCCCCCGCGTCGAGCCAGCCCTCGAGCGTGCCCGCCTCCCCGGGGACGCCGTAGCGGGTCGGGTCGTGGGCGGCGGCCTCGAGCTCCTCGCGGGGCAGCCCCGTGGCCTCGGCGACGGCGTCCAGCACCTCGGTGAGTCGCCGGCCGCGCTCCACGAGCACGTAGTGCACGGCCCCGTCCGCGGCGCCCTGGAGCACCGCGAGGGCCTCGGCCGCGGGCATCCGCTCGCGCAGCACGAAGTCCCCCGAGCGCACGAGACCGCTGCCCGTGTCCCTGGCGGCGCGCTCGAACGCACGGGCGGAGGCCACGATGCCGGCCCGGTCCAGGCGGGCCGCCACGGAGCCCAGGTCCTCGCCCGGCTCCACCGAGAACGTCACCTCGTCGCCCTCGACGGCCGTGTGGTCGGGGCCGCCCAGGAACCCGCGCACGATCAGCCCGACCACGACGGCGAACGCCACGAGCACCGTGCCCAGCACCAGCGCGGTCCGCCGCCGGCCGGCGCCGCGATCGACCCGCGGGGCCGGGTGGGACCCGGAGCCCCGGCGACGCAGGAACGTGCGGGGCCGGCATGGGCCGGCCGCGTCGACCGGCTGGGACGGGACGCCGAGATCGGCCTCGTCCGCCTCGCCGTGGGCGAAGCCGAACACGTCGAGGTCGTCGTGGACGTCGGCCTCGTCGCCGAGCAGATCGTCCCAGTGGTCCTCACGCCGCGCGTGCTGGTGGTCGCCGGTCACCGGATCTGCTCCCGGTCCTGGCCGGCCCAGCGGCCGGTGCGGCGCTGCTCGTCCACGGCGGCCTGCAGGATCGCGACGGCGGCCGCCTGGTCGATCACGCCGCGGCTGTACTTGACGGACCGGCCCGCGGCCCGCAGTCCGGCCTGCGCGGAGACCGTGCTGAGCCGCTCGTCGACGAGCCGGACCGGCACGGGGTGGCCCGCCTCGACCAGGGCGGCGGCGACGGCGTCCGCGTAGTCGAGGGCGTCCTGCGTGGACGGCGTGTGCTCGCCCCGCAGATTCACCGGCAGGCCGACGTACACGGCGACGACGTCGAGCTCGCGTGCGTGGGCGACGAGCTCGTCCACGTCACGACGTCGACGCGCATCCCGCCGCAGGGTGGCCACGGGGGTGGCGATCAGGCCGTCGGGGTCGGCCGACGCGACGCCCACGCGGGCACGTCCGACGTCGACGCCGAGGGTGCGCCCCCGGCGCACGGCGTCGCTCGCCACGGCGGCCCCGTCCTGACCTGCGCTCACGTCCGCCTCAGGCCGCGCGCACCGCGGCGACGACGGCCTCGAGCGCGTCCCCGACGCGCGTGACGTCCTGGCCGCCGCCCTGGGCGACGTCGTCCTTGCCTCCGCCCCCGCCGCCGAGCACGCCGGTGGCGGTCTTGACCATGGCGCCCGCCTTGAGGCCGGCCGCGCGGGCGGCCTCGTTGGTCGCCACGACCACGAGGGGCCGGCCCTTGGCCTCGGCCGTGAGGGCCACGAGCACGGGCGTGCCCGCCGCGTTGCCGCCGGCCGACTCGATCCGGGCGCGCAGGTCCAGCACGAGGGAACGCAGCTGGTCCCCGGCCACGTCGCCGACGTGGTGCGCCAGCACCCGCACCGACGTCCCGGCGGACGTCGTGACGTCCTGGGCCTGCCCGGCGAGCTGCCCGGCCTGGGCCTGCAGCGCCTGGGCCCGCAGCTCCGCGACCTGCTTCTCGGCCGCCTTGAGCCGGTCCAGGGTGGCGCCGATGCGGTCCTTGAGCTCCTCGGCCGGGGCCTTGAACATCTCCGAGAGCTCGGAGACGAGGGTGCGCTCCGCGGCGAGGTGGCGGAACGAGTCCAGGCCGACGAGCGCCTCGACGCGGCGGTTGCCCGAGCCCACGGACTGCTCGCCGAGCAGGGTCAGCGAGCCGATCTGCGCGGTGCGGCCCACGTGGGTGCCGCCGCACAGCTCGCGGGACCAGGCGCCGTCGATCTCCACGACGCGCACCCGGTCGCCGTACTTCTCGCCGAACAGGCTCATCGCGCCGAGTGCGCGCGCCTCCTCGAGGCTCATCTCCTGGGTGAGCACGGCGTGGTCGTCGCGGATGGCGATGTTCACCACGTCCTCGACCTCGGAGCGGGCCCCGGCCGAGAGCGCCTCGGCCCAGCGGAAGTCGAAGCGCAGGTAGCCCTCCTTGTTGAAGGAGCCGGACTGGGTGGCCTCGGGGCCGAGGATCTGGTGCAGTGCGGCGTGCACCAGGTGGGTGCCGGAGTGGGCCTTCTCGCCGTCGAGGCGGCGCTGCAGGTCGATCGCGCCGAGGGCCTGCGCGCCGGCGGCGACCTCGCCGTCGAGGACCTTGACCCTGTGCACGGACAGCCCCTTCACGGGGGCCTGCACGTCGAGCACCTCGAGGCGGAAGCCGTCGCCGGTGATCAGGCCGGTGTCCGCGGCCTGGCCGCCGGACTCCGCGTAGAACGGCGTGGCGTCCAGGACGAGCTCGAGCTCCGTGCCGGCGCCGGCGGACGCGACCTCCTCGCCGTTCTGCAGCAGGCCGCGCACCACGGACTCGGTGGTGTGCTCGGTGTAGCCGGTGAAGTGGGTCTGGCCCTCGGCGCGCAGGCGCTGGTACACGGCGGTGTCCGTGTGGCCGGCCTTCTTGGCCTTGGCGTCCGCGCGGGCGCGGTCGCGCTGCTCGGCCATGAGGGCGCGGAACCCGGCCTCGTCCACGGCGACGCCGGCCTCCTCCGCGATCTCCAGCGTCAGCTCGATCGGGAAGCCGTAGGTGTCGTGCAGCTCGAACGCGTCCGGGCCCGCGATGCCGCCGCCCGCCGAGCGGGCCTGGCCCACCGCGGCGTCGAGGCGGGCCGTGCCCGCGGCGATGGTCCGCAGGAACGCCTTCTCCTCGGCGTAGGCGATCCGGGAGATGCGCTCGAACTCGTCCGCGACCACCGGGTAGGTGCCCTTCATCGCGTCCCGGGAGACCGGCAGCAGCTCAGGGAAAACGGGCTCGGTGACGCCCATCAGGCGCAGGGCGCGGACGACGCGGCGGATGAGGCGGCGCAGCACGTAGCCGCGGCCCTCGTTGCCGGGGCGCACGCCGTCGCTGATCAGCATCAGGGCCGAGCGCACGTGGTCGGCCACCATGCGCAGGCGGACGTCGTCGTCGTAGTGCGGGTCGGCCGGGTCCTCGGTGGAGGTGTAGGAGCGGCCGGCCAGCTGCGCGGCGCGGTCGAGCACGGGGCGGACCTGGTCCGTCTCGTACATGTTCTCCACACCCTGGAGGATCATGGCGAGCCGCTCGAGGCCGAGACCGGTGTCGATGTTCTTGTGCTCGAGCTCGCCGGCGATGTCGAAGTCGTCCTTCGAGCGCACCGCGGAGAGGCGGTACTGCATGAACACGAGGTTCCAGATCTCGATGTAGCGGGTGTCGTCCGCGGCCGGGCCGCCGTCGACGCCGTACGCGGGGCCGCGGTCGTAGAAGATCTCCGAGCAGGGGCCGCCCGGGCCGGGCTGGCCGGTGTTCCAGTAGTTGTCGTCCTTGCCCATGCGCTGGATGCGCTCGGGACGGACGCCCACGTCCTCGCGCCAGATGCGCTCGGCCTCGTCGTCCTCGCGGTACACGGTGACCCAGAGGCGCTCGGGGTCCAGGCCGAAGCCGCCGTCCTCGACCGAGGACGTCAGCAGCTCCCAGGCCATCGGGATGGCCGTCTCCTTGAAGTAGTCGCCGAAGGAGAAGTTGCCGCACATCTGGAAGAAGGTGCCGTGGCGGACGGTCTTGCCGACCTCCTCGATGTCCGCGGTGCGGATGCACTTCTGCACCGAGACGACGCGCGGGCTCGGCGGGGTCTGCTCCCCCAGGAAGTACGGGATGAACGGGACCATGCCGGCCACCGTGAACAGCAGCGACGGATCCGGCGAGACGAGCGACGCCGACGGCACCACGCGGTGCCCCCTGGACTCAAAGAAGGCGGTCCAGCGGCGGGCGATCTCCTGGGACTTCATGCGGGGGTGTCCTTCTGCGTGGTGGTGGTCTGGGGGCGGGCGGCGCCGTGCGACGGCGGCTCCACGGTCTCCCCGGAGATGATCGGCCCCGTGTGGGGCAGGTAGGGCGCGGCCCAGGGGGCCTCGGCGCGGACGCGCTCGGCCAGGCGCCGGGCACCGTCCTGCAGGGCGGCCGCCGCGGCGTCGGCGGCGGCCTCACCGGCCTGGCGGGCCAGACGCTCCGGGTCCAGGCGGGCGGAGAACCCCGCGCGCCCCCCCGCGGAGCCAGGGTCAGACGTCGGCGCGTCGGTCGCGTCGGTGGCCGGGTGGGCACGGTCGCCGAGGGCGCGGTGTGCGAACCAGCCGGATGCGGCGCCGGCGCCGACGAGCAGCAGCGAGCGGAGCATGGCGGGGGCCTCCTTCGGACGGCAGGGATTCCGGCCCCACCTTACCGGGCGCGGCGCCGATCCCCGGCGGCGGGCCCGGGGGACGCCGCAGGCCCGGTCACCTCCGAGAGGTGACCGGGCCTGCGGGACGCGCGGGGCGCCGTCGTCCGGGACGGACCCGGCCGCGGCGGATCAGCGCGCGTAGTACTCGACCACGAGCTGCTCCTCGCAGGTCACGGGGACCTCGGAGCGCTTCGGGCGACGGGTGAGGGTGGCGCGCAGCTTGTCGATCTCCACGGTCAGGTAGCCCGGGGTGGCGGGCAGGACCTGCTGGTGGGCGCCGGCGGCGGCCAGCTGGAAGGGGACCATCTTCTCCGAGCGCTCGTGCACGTGGATCATCTGGCCCTCCTTCACGCGGAACGAGGGGACGTCCACGCGCTTGCCGTCCACCAGGATGTGGCGGTGCACGACGAGCTGACGGGCCTGCTGGATGGTGCGGGCGAAGCCGGCACGCAGCACGAGGGCGTCGAGGCGCTGCTCGAGGAGCTCGACCAGGTTCTCACCGGTCAGGCCGGCGGTGCGCTTGGCCTCCTCGAAGTAGCGGCGCATCTGGGCCTCGCGGATGTTGTACTGGGCGCGCAGACGCTGCTTCTCCTTGAGGCGCACCGCGTAGTCCGAGTCCTGCTTGCGGCGGGCACGGCCGTGCTGGCCGGGGCCGTACGGACGACGCTCCATGTACTTCTCGGCCTTGGGGGTCAGCGCGATGCCCAGGGCGCGGGAGTGCCGCACGGTGCGGCGGGTGCGAAGGTTGCCACTCATGGTGGACCTGCCTTTCCTTGACGTGCGGCACGGTTCGGGTTTGTCTCGAGGTCTCGTCCGCGCGCCGGGGCACACGGGTCAAGGGGACTCGAACCTGGCCTCCCCGCGATCCTGAGGAGAGCTGAGGGGCGTGCCGCCGCCCGTCATCCACTGATGCGCTGCGCGTCCCTCGACCGGGCACGCGGGTGTCCCGTGGACCGTTCGAGGGGGATGCGTCCGGGGCGCAGCGCCTGCCAGACCGGTCCACCTTACCAGAGCGACGACGACGGGGCGGGCCGGGGCTCAGGCGCGCGGCGTGGCCGCGGTGCCGGGGTCCGCGCCGAGGAGCTGACCGGCCTGGTCCAGGTGGGAGGCCTCGACCAGCACGTCGTACGACTCGGCCTCCATGGTCTGCAGGGACGTGAAGTCGCGCCTGCCGCCGGTGGCCGCGTGGCCGATCGCCCCGAAGACGGCCCCCCACAGGGCGCCCAGGCCCAGGGAGATCAGCAGGATCCAGAGGAACCCGAAGCCGGGGGCGAAGATCGAGAAGAGCAGGCCGAGCAGGAGGCCGAACCACAGGCCCTGCAGCCCGCCGCGGACGGCGGCCTTGCCGGTGGTCATCCGGCCCAGGACCTGCTCCACGGAGCGCAGCCCGGTGCCCACGATGCGCACGCGCTCCACGGGGAACCCGGCGTCGGAGAGCTGGTCCACGAGGGCCTGGGCCTCGGCGTAGGCCGGGACGGAGCGCAGGATGCGGTAGTCGGCCTGCGGGAGGGCGGGGCCGCCGGCGCCGGGGCGGCCGTACGGGGCCGGCTGCTGCGCGGCGGTGTGCTGGGGGGTGGACTGCTGCGGAGTGGACTGGGTCATGGGGGCGGCTCCTTCTGTTCCTTCTGTGCGTCGGTGGTGCATGGGGGCGCGAGCGGGCGAGGAGTCGGCGGGCCGACGTCGACCGCCCCGCTCATCCCTGGACAACCGGTGATCCGGGGTCTTTATTCCGCGCGGCCGCCCGAGGCGTCCGCCCTCGGGCCCGGCGCGCGCTCAGTCGCCGCGGATGATCCGGCGCAGCGCGGCCACCTGCTCGGTGAGCCGCTTCTCGTGTCCGATGGGCTTGGGCCGGTAATAGTCCCTCCCGACCAGGGGGTCCGGCGCGTACTGCTGACGGGCGACGGCGTGCGGCTCGTCGTGGCTGTAGACGTAGCCCTGGCCGTGGCCGAGGGCCGCCGCGCCGGGGTAGTGCGCGTCCCGCAGGTGCGCCGGCACCGCGCCCGTGTGGCCGGCCCGCACGTCCGCGATCGCCTCGTTCACGGCGGTGTAGCTCGCGTTGGACTTCGGCGCGGTGGCCAGATGCGTCACGGCCTGCGCCAGGATGATGCGTCCCTCCGGCATGCCGATCAGCTGCACGGCCTGGGCGGCGGCCACGGCGGTCTGCAGCGCGGTCGGGTCGGCCATGCCCACGTCCTCGGACGCGGAGATGATCAGCCGCCGGGCGATGAACCGGGGGTCCTCCCCCGCCTCCAGCATCCGGGCGAGGTAGTGCATCGACGCGTCCACGTCCGAGCCGCGGATGGACTTGATGAAGGCACTGATCACGTCGTAGTGCTGGTCGCCGTCCTTGTCGTAGCGCTGGACGTGGTGGTCCATCGCCTGCGCGGCGTCCTCGTCCGTGACCGCGACGGCGCCCTCCCCCGCCCGGCCGGCCTCGCGCGCCTTGTCCAGGGCGACGCCGGCCGCGGCCTCCAGCACCGTGAGCGCCCGCCTCGCGTCGCCGCCGGCCATCCGCACCAGGTAGTCCCGCGCGTCGTCCTGGAGCACCACGGCGCCGTTGAGCCCGCGCTCCTGGGTCACGGCACGGTCCAGCAGCCCGACGATGTCGTCGTCCGTGAGGGGACGCAGCGTGAGCAGCAGCGACCGGGAGAGCAGGGGTGCGATCACGGAGAAGGACGGGTTCTCCGTGGTCGCGGCCACCAGCACGACCCAGCGGTTCTCGACGCCCGGCAGCAGCGCGTCCTGCTGCGCCTTGGAGAAGCGGTGGATCTCATCGAGGAACAGGACGGTGGTGCGCCCGTAGAGGTCCCGTTCGCGCTGGGCCTGCTCCATCACCTGCCGCACGTCCTTCACACCGGCCGTGATCGCGGACAGCTCCGTGAACGTGCGCCCGGGGGCGCGGGCGATCACGTGGGCCAGCGTCGTCTTGCCGATGCCCGGAGGCCCGTAGAGGATGACCGAGCTCGGTCCCGCGGCGGAGTCCGGATCGGGCTCGGCGAGCTTGCGCAGCGGGGAGCCCGGCCGCATGAGGTGCCGCTGGCCCAGCACGTCATCCAGCGTGCGCGGGCGCATGCGCACGGCCAGCGGTGCGCCGGGGTGCGGGGCGGCCACGGTGCCGGCCGGGCCGTCGTCGTCGGCCCCGTTGTGGGCGGCGCTGAAGAGGTCGTCCATCGGGTCCAGGGTAGTCCTCGGCCCGCGGGGGCGTGGGTGGCATCATGGCCGCATGAGCCCCGCCGCCCCGCGCACCGACCACACCCACGTCCTGCTGCTGCGCGGGATCAACGTGGGGCGGAGCAACCGTGTCGGCAAGGACACGCTGATCCGCTGGGCCCAGGCCGCCGGCGGGGAGGCGGTCACCACCCACCTGGCCAGCGGCAACGTCCTGTTCCGGGCGTCCTCCGACGCAGCCGCGGAGGGCGTGCGGCAGGGGTTCGCGCGACGGGCGCGTGAGGAGGGCGGCCTCGACGTCCCCGTGGTCCTCGTGGACGTGGGCACGCTCCGGCGCGCCCTGGAGCTGCACGACGCGCTCCCCTGGGCCGGCGGCGAGCCGAAACGCACGCAGCTCACCGTGCTCGAGGACGACCCCGCACCCGAGGCGGCCGCCGCCCTGGCCGCGCTCGACCACGGGGACGACCGACCCGCGGGGCCGGATCGCACGGCCCTGGAGGGACGGCTGCTGTGGATGCGCTGCGCCGCGGGGGTCGCCGACTCCCCGCTCACTCCGGCCCGCCTCGACCGGGCGCTCGGGGTGCGCGGCACGGCCCGGAACCTCACGACGGTGCGGGTGCTCGCGGGGCTGCCGAGCGAGGACTGACCTCGGCGGACGGCACGCGGGGCGTCCGGGGCGTCGACACCCGCGGGACACCGCGCGCTGGCCGGGACGTCACGGACCGTTCACATCCGTGCGATGGGGTGACCCCGTCCTCCGCCTCCCTGCCCTGACTGGAGCATCCATGCCTCGCCTCGCACCCCTCGCCACGGCCGTCACCGCCGCGACCCTGTCCACGGCCTTCCTCGCCCCGGCCTCCCTCAGCGCGCCCGCCCCGCACTCGGCCACGGCCCAGCGCGCCGCCATCGCCGCCAACCCGTCCGGCAAGAGCATCGAGCTCACCCGCGCCGGCACCCACGAGACCGGCGTGTTCGGCGAGTCCGCCGCCGAGATCCCGGCCTTCGACGCGGTCTCCGGCCGCCTGTTCGTGGTGAATGCGCAGCGCGGCGCCGTCGACGTCATGCGCCTGGGCGCCGACGCCGCCCCCGTGGCCGAGCGGACCCTCTCCGCCGAGGGCCTGCGCACCGCGGACGGCTCCGTCACGGACAAGGGCGCCACGGTGAACTCCGTCGCTGTCTCCGGCGGTGTGATGGCCGTCGCCGTCGAGGCCGCCGAGAAGACCGACCACGGCTGGGTCGTGTTCTTCGACACCACCACCCTGCGCTACCTCGGCGGCGTGCGGGTGGGTGCCCTGCCGGACTCGCTGGCCTTCTCCCCGAACGGGGCGTACGTGGTGGTCGCCAACGAGGGCGAACCGGCCGACGACTTCTCCGTCGACCCGGAGGGCACGATCTCCGTGGTCTCCGTACCGAAGAACGCCCGGCAGTTCTCCCGCCTGACCCAGGACGCGGTGCGCACCGTGGACTTCCGTGCCTACGACGCCGGCACCGCCCTGCCCGCCGGCGTGCGCGTCTCCGGCCCCGATATGGCGGTGCCCGCCGGTCACGAGCCCGCCGGTCGGGTGGCTCGCAACCTCGAGCCGGAGTACGTCACCGTCGACCCGACCGGACGCACCGCCTACGTGTCCGTGCAGGAGGCCAACGCCGTCGCCGTCGTGGACCTGAAGTCCGCCACGCTGGAGGACCTCTGGGCGCTGACGCCCACCGATTGGTCCACCGAGGGCGTGCTGGACGCCTCGGACAAGGACGGCGGCATCGAGCTGGGCCACTGGCCGGTCGACGGCCTGCCCATGCCCGACGGCATCGACACGTACCGCTGGCGCGGTCAGAACCTGGTCGTCACCGCCAACGAGGGTGACGGGCGGGAGTGGGGCGACTTCAACGACTCCGAGCGCGTCAGCGACCTGGACCTGTGCGCCGCCGAGTTCCCGGGGGCCAAGGCCCTGCAGAAGAAGGATGCCCTGGGCCGCCTGAAGGTGCTCACCGACCTCGGCTACGACTCTGAGCGCGAGTGCCACTCCTCCCTGACCACACTGGGCGGCCGGTCCTTCTCCATCTACACCGCGGACGGCACCCGCCTGTTCGACTCCGCCGGCATGATCGAGGAGCAGATCGCCCGGCTCGTGGCCGCCGGCGAGCTGCCGGAGCACGCGTTCAACGCGAACAACGACGAGACCCCGTCCGGGGACTCCCGTTCGGATGACAAGGGCCCCGAGCCCGAGTCCGTAGTGGTGGGCACGATCCAGGGCCGCACCTACGCGTTCGTGGGCCTCGAGCGCATCGGCGGCGTGGTGGTCTTCGACATCACCGACCCGCGGAACGCCACCTACGTGGACTACGTCAACGACCGTGACTGGGATGCCGCGGGCGACGACGCCACGGCCGGCCTGGGTGACATGGGCGCCGAGGGCCTGACCTTCGTGCCGGCCGACGAGTCCCCCTCCGGCACCGCCCTGCTGATCGTCGCCAACGAGGTCTCCGGCTCGACCACCGTGTACGAGGTGAATCCGACCCGTCGTCAGTGATCCGCTGACGCGGACCGGTTCCGGGCGCGTTGCAGAATGGCTGCATGAGAGCCGTTCTGCAACGCGCCCGTTCCGCGTCCGTGACCGTCGACGGCAAAGTCGTCGGCTCCTTCGAGGGCGAGGGGCTGGTGATCCTGCTCGGCGTGACCGTCGACGACACCGAGGCCGAGGCCGTCCAGGTGGCCCGCAAGGTGGCCGGGCTCCGCATGCTCGACGGCGAGCGGTCCCTCACCGACGCCGGTGCCCCGGCGCTCGTCGTCAGCCAGTTCACGCTGTACGGCGACGTGCGGAAGGGCCGGCGGCCGTCCTGGACGCGCGCGGCGAAGGGCAACCAGGCCGAGCCGCTCTACGAGCGGTTCACGGCCGAGCTCGAGGCCGCCGGCGTGCGCGTGGAGCGCGGGGTGTTCGGCGCGAAGATGGACGTCTCCCTCACCAACTCCGGGCCGTTCACGCTGATCGTGGACTCGGACGAGCTGGCCGGTCCGCGGCGCGGCTGAGACGGGCCCGCCGCGGGCCCGGATCAGGCTCCCGGCTCGGCCTCGGCCTGCTTCGGCTCCGGCTGCGCGTCGACGCCGGCCTCCTTGCGCTGCTGGGCGGTGATGGGCGCCGGTGCGGCCGTCAGCGGGTCGAAGCCGCCGCCGGTCTTCGGGAACGCGATGACCTCGCGGATCGAGTCGGTGCCGGCCAGCAGGGCGACCACGCGGTCCCAGCCGAACGCGATGCCGCCGTGCGGCGGGGCGCCGTACTTGAAGCCCTCGAGCAGGAAGCCGAACTTCTCGTTCGCCTCCTCCGGGGACAGGCCCATGACCTCGAACACGCGCTCCTGCACGTCCTGACGGTGGATGCGGATGGAACCGCCGCCGATCTCGTTGCCGTTGCACACGATGTCGTAGGCGTAGGCCAGGGCCGAGCCCGGGTCGGTGTCGAAGGTGTCCGCGAACTCCGGCTTGGGCGAGGTGAACGCGTGGTGCACGGCGGTCCAGGCGCCCGCGCCCACGGCGACGTCGCCCGAGGCCACGGCGTCGGCCGCCGGCTCGAACATCGGCGCGTCCACGACCCACACGAACGCCCAGTCGGCGTCCTTCGCGGCCACGCCGTCACCGGCGTCGGTGAACAGCCCGCAGCGACGGCCGATCTCCACGCGGGCCGCACCCAGCAGCGCGCGGGACTCCTTCGGCTTGCCGGCGGCGAAGAACACGCAGTCGCCCGGGTTCGCGCCCACGGCGGCGGCCAGCCCGGCCTTCTCCTCCTCGGAGATGTTCTTGGACACCGGACCGGTCAGCTCGCCGTCCTCCTGTATGAGCACGTAGGCCAGGCCCTTGGCGCCGCGCTGCTTGGCCCACTCCTGCCACGCGTCGAGGGTGCGGCGGGCCTGGGAGGCGCCGCCCGGCATCACGACGGCGCCCACGTACTCGTTCTGGAACACGCGGAACGGGGTGTCCTTGAAGTACTCGGTCAGGTCCGTCAGCTCGAGGCCGAAGCGCAGGTCCGGCTTGTCCGAGCCGTACTTCTCCATGGCCTCGGCGTAGGTCATGCGGCGGATCGGCGTCGGCACGTCCACGCCCACGAGGGCCCACAGGGCCTTGACGATCTTCTCGCCGAGGGCGATCACGTCATCCTGCTCCACGAAGGAGGCCTCGATGTCCAGCTGGGTGAACTCGGGCTGACGGTCCGCGCGGAAGTCCTCGTCCCGGTAGCAGCGGGCGATCTGGTAGTACTTCTCGATCCCGCCCACCTGCAGCAGCTGCTTGAACAGCTGCGGCGACTGCGGCAGGGCGTACCAGGAGCCGGGAGCCAGGCGGGCCGGGACGAGGAAGTCGCGGGCGCCCTCCGGCGTCGAGCGCGTGAGGGTCGGGGTCTCGACCTCCACGAAGCCCTCGCCGTGCAGCAGCTCGCGCGCCGTCCGGTTGACCTCGGAGCGCAGGCGCATGATGCGCGAGGGCTGCGGGCGGCGCAGGTCGAGGTAGCGGTGGCGCAGCCGGGCCTCCTCGCCGACCTCCACGTGCTCGTCCACCTGGAACGGCAGCGCGGCGGCGGTGTTGAGCACCGTCACGGTCTCCGCGATCAGCTCGATCTCACCGGAGGGAAGGTTCGGGTTCTCGTTGCCCTCGGGGCGGCGCTCGACCGTGCCGGTGACCTGCAGAACCCACTCGTTGCGCAGCGGGTCGAAGTCCGCCTCGTCCCGCACCACAACCTGGGCGAAGCCCGAGGCGTCGCGCAGGTCCACGAAGGCCACGCCGCCGTGGTCTCGCCGCCGCGCCACCCAGCCGGTGACGGTGACGGTCTGGCCGATGAGCGAGGCGTTGAGCTCGCCGAGGGAGTGGGTGCGCAGCACGAGGATCCTCTCCGTCCGGTCGCCGGACGATGTGCGGGGTTCATGTGATGGTCGACGCCGTGTGATACGCCTGCGGGGCGGGCGCGCGCCGTTCCCGTCAGTCTAGTGCCCCGTCCACACTGCCCCAGCCCAGGAGGACCCCGTCATGACCGCCGCCCTGCAGCGCCGCCTGACCCTGCTCCACGCCGTCGCGATCGGCCTCGGCTCGATGATCGGCGCGGGCGTGTTCACCGCGATCGGCCTGGCGGCCGCGCTCACCGGCGGCCACCCCGGCCTGCTGTACGGGGCCCTGGCGGTCGCGGCCGTCGCGGCCCTGTGCAACGCCCTGTCCACGGCGCAGCTGGCCACCGTCCACCCCGAGTCCGGCGGCGCCTACGTCTACGGCCGGCGGCAGCTGCACCCGTGGGCCGGCTTCGTCGCCGGCTGGGGCTTCGTCACGGGCAAGACCGCGTCGGTGGCCGCGATGGCGGCCACCCTCGGCCTGTACCTCTTCCCCGACGACGCCGCCGCGGCCCGGTGGACGGGCGTGGCCGCCGTCGTCGTGCTCACCGGGGTGGCGATGGCGGGCGTGACGCGGACCGCGCAGGCGACGTTGGCGATCCTCGTGCCCGTGCTCGCCGTGCTCGTGTTGGCCATCGGCGCAGGCCTGGCGCGCGAGGCCCCCGGGGGCTCGGCCGCGGCGCTCGGCGTCGACTCCCCCGTGCAGGGCGTGCTCATGGGCGCGGGCGTCCTGTTCTTCGCGTTCGCCGGCTACGCGCGCGTGGCCACCATGGGTGAGGAGGTCATCGACCCCGCACGCACGATCCCGCGCGCCATCCTGATCGCCCTCGCCGTGACCGTGGCGTTGTACCTGCTGCTCGCCACGGCGCTGATCTCGGGCCTCGGGACCTCCGGGCTGGCCCGGTCCCCGGCGCCCGTGCGCGACCTGCTCGAGACCGCCCTGGGCTCCGGCTGGGGCTGGGTGGCGGTGGCCGGCGCCGCCCTCGCCGCGGCCGGGGCCATGCTCAACCTGCTGACGGGCATCTCCCGCACCGCCCTGGCCATGGCCCGCGAGTCCGACCTGCCCCGCCCCCTGGCACGGGTCCATGCGGGGACCGGCACGCCGTGGACGGCTCAGCTGACGGTGGCCGCGGCCGTGATCCTGCTCCTGCTCACCACGGACATCCTCACCGTGGTGGGCTTCAGCTCGTTCGGCGTGCTCGTCTACTACGCGGTGGCGAACCTGTCCGCCCTGACCCTGCGCGGGGACGACGACGGCCGCCGCCCGGCCCGGCCGCGCCCGCTGCGCGTGCCCCGCGCCGTCAACGTCCTCGGCCTGGCCCTGTGCCTGCTGCTCGCCCTCAGCCTGCCGCCGATGTCCGTGGCCGCGATGGCGGGCGTGTTCCTGATCGGGGTGGGCGGGCGCGCGTTCGTGCGGGCCGGGCGCCGGGGCCGGTGACCCGACGCGCAGACACCCACCGCCGCCGCACACCGGGGCCGGCATAGCGGCCGCGTCCGCTCAGTCCTGCGCGCGGGCGACCTGCGGCAGCAGGTCCTCGGCCGGCGGGGTCCAGTCGGCCGGGTCCGCGGCGTGCTGCTCGCCGGAGCGGATGTCCTTCACCTCGTGGACCCGCGCGCCGGCGTCGTCCCGACCCATGAACCAGACGAACGGGATGCCGCGGCGGTCCGCATACTTGATCTGCTTGCCGAACTTCTCCGCGGACACCGCGACCTCCGCGGGGATGCCGCGCTCCCGCAGCAGGGCCGCGACGTCCTGGGCCTCGGACCAGTCCTCGTCCGCCGTCAGCGCCACGTACACCGCGGTCGGCACGGAGCGGGAGGCCACGGCCATCTGCTGGGACAGCATGCGCATCACCAGCCGCGTCACGCCGATGGACAGTCCGACACCGGGGAACACGCGGTTCCCCTTGGACGCGAGCGCGTCGTAGCGGCCGCCCGAGCAGATCGAGCCGAGCTGCTCGTGGCCCACCAGGACGGTCTCGTAGACGGTGCCCGTGTAGTAGTCCAGGCCGCGCGCGATGGACAGGTCCGCCACGGCGCGCCCGGGGGCGCGGCGGTGCAGGGTGGCGACGACGTCGGCCAGCTCGGTCAGCCCCTCCTCGAGCAGCTCGTGGGTCACCCCCAGGGCGCGGACCCGCTCGACGAACGAGGTGTCCGACGTGCGGATGTCCGCCAGGGCCAGCGCCTGCGCAGCCTGCTCGGGGCTCGCGCCGACCTCCTCCTGGAGCAGCCGCGCGACCTCCTCCGGGCCGACCTTCTCCAGCTTGTCGATGCTGCGCAGCACGCCGGCGGTGTCCTCCAGGCCGATGCCCCGGTAGAAGCCCTCGGCGAGCTTGCGGTTGTTCACGCGGATGAGGAAGTCGCCGATCGGCAGGGCGCCGAGCGCCTCGGCCATCACCAGTGCGACGTCGGCGTCGTACCGGGGCGAGAGGGCGCCGTCGCCGACGACGTCGATGTCCGCCTGGGTGAACTCGCGGGCGCGGCCCTCCTGAGGGCGCTCCCCGCGCCAGACCTTCTGCATCTGGTAGCGACGGAAGGGGAAGGCGAGGTGGCCGGCGTTCTCCACGACGTAGCGGGCGAACGGCACGGTGAGGTCGAAGTGCAGGGCCAGGCGCTTGGGGTCGGCCGGGTCCTTGGGATCGCGCAGGCCCGCGGCGACCTCCTCGTCCTCGGCCAGGCGCGAGACCGCGTAGACCTCCTTGTCCACCTCGCCCTTGCGCAGCAGCTGGCCCAGGGTCTCCACGGCACGGGTCTCGATGCCGGCGAACCCGTGCAGCTCGAAGGTCCGCCGCAGCGTGTCGAGCACGTGCTGCTCCACGAGCCGCTCGGCGGGCAGCCACTCGTGGAAACCGGACAGGGAGGCCTTGCGGGACATGGCGATCCTTCGAGACGACGACGGCGGGGACGCGCGACGGTCCCCCGCCGGCGCACCGGCCCATTCTAGGCGCGGGCGCTGTCCGGCCCGGTACGCTGGCCCTGTTCGTGTCCATCCCGACCGGCCGCATCCCTCGACGACTGCGTGCCGGCGCAGTCAGGGAGAGTTCCAGCGGTGACCAATCACATGCAGCCCGACGACCAGCAGTCCCCCGCCACCGAGTCCACCCCCGCGTCGGCCGAGGCCGCCGATACGACCGTGCCCGCCGAGGCCCGGCCCGTCCCCGAGATCGTCCCCGACGCCCCGGCGCACGGTGATTCCTCCCAGCCCGCCGAGACGCCCGCCGTGCCCTCCCCGGCCGCGATGAAGAAGGCCAGCCCGGCCGCCGTGCGCCCCGCGACGCCCGCCGCCGCGTCCGTCGCCCCGGCCCCCGTCGTGGCCCCGACCGTGCCGCCCACCCCGGTGGAGGAGGCCGCCAGGTTCGCCCGGGTGAGCGAGGACGGCCACGTCACGCTGCTGGACGGGCAGGAGGAGCACGCGGTCGGCCAGGTGCCGGACGCGAGCACCGAGGACGCGCTGGCGTACTTCGTGCGCAAGTACGACGACGTGCGCGCCCAGATGGCCCTGTTCGAGCAGCGCATCGCCGCCGGCGCCCCCTCGGGTGAGCTGGGCCGGGCGCTGGGTCAGATGACGACCGCGGTGAACGAGCGCCACATGGTCGGCGACATGGACGCCCTCCGCACCCGCCTGGCGGCCCTGGAGACCCTCCTGGGCGACTACCGCGCCGCGGAACAGGAGGCCCGGCAGGCCGCCCAGGCCGAGCAGCTGGCCACCCGCGAGGCCATCGTCGCCGAGGCCGAGACCTTCGCCCAGACCCCGGCCGAGCGGATGCCCTGGAAGACCGCGTCCAAGCGCATGACGGAGCTGTTCGAGGAGTGGAAGGCCGCCCAGAAGGCCGGTCCGCGTCTGGCCAAGTCGGTCGAGGACGACCTGTGGAAGCGCTTCCGCGGCGCCCGCACCGCGTTCGACAAGACCCGCCGCGCCCACTTCTCCCGGCTGGACGCCGCCTCGGCCGAGGCCAAGCAGGTCAAGGAGCGTCTCATCGCCCGTGCCGAGGAGCTGTCCACCTCCACCGACTGGGGCGTGACCGCCGGCAAGTACCGCGACCTGATGGACGAGTGGAAGCGCGCCCCCCGGGCCTCCCGCAAGGAGGACGACGCCCTCTGGGCCCGCTTCCGCGCCGCCCAGGACGTCTTCTTCGCCGCCCGCAAGGCCGCGAACCAGGAGATCGACCGCGAGTACGGGGCCAACCTGAAGGTGAAGGAGCAGATCCTCGCCGACGGCCAGAAGCTGCTCCCGTTCACGGACGTCAAGGCCGGACGGCGCGCGCTCAACGAGCTGCGCGGGCGGTGGGAGGATGCCGGCCGCGTGCCCCGCGGGGACGTCCGCCGGATGGAGGAGGGCTTCCGCAAGCTCGAGGACGCCCTCAAGCAGGCGGAGAACGAGCACTGGCGCCGCACCGACCCGGAGACCAAGGCCCGCACGAACTCCGCCCTCACGCAGCTCGAGGAGACCATCGCGGGGCTCGAGGCGGATCTCGCCCGGGCCCAGGCCCGGGGCGACCAGCGCGCCGTCAAGAAGGCCCAGGAGGCGCTCGACGCGCGCCTGCAGTGGAAGCAGGCCCTCGAGGCCTCGGCCTCCGAGCTCCGCTGAGCCCCACCCGTCTCGAGCACGCCCCCGCGGCCCGCCTGTCCACAGGCGGCCGCGGGGGCGTCCCCGTCTCTGGCAGGATCCGGGCATGACGACCGTGACGATCGAGGAGACCGCCCCGACCGGGGCACTCGTGCTGGCGGGCGACCCCTTCACGGAGCCGGAGCTGCAGGCGCTCGGCGCGCGGGGCGCCGTGCGGCCGCTGCTGCCCGGGGTGTGGGCGCGGCCGGACGCCGCGGACGATCCCGCGGTCCGGGCCGCTGCCCTGTGGACCCTCGGCGGCCCGCTCCTGGCCGCCGGCTGGACCGCGATCGGCCCGTCGGCGGCCTGGATCCTGGCCGGCGGCGCGGCGCCCGGGCGGCTGCACGCGGCCGTGCCGCACTTCCACCGGCGCCCCGCCGGCGGGGGCCTGCTGCCCTGGACGCTCACGCAGTCGGACGTCGCGGCCGATGCCACGGGCGTCGCCCCCGCCGAGCACGACGTGCTCCGCTTCGGCCCCGTGCGGGTCACGACGCCCGCCCGGACAGTCGAAGACCTGCTGCTCAGCGCCGACCCGGATGCGGCGCGGCGCGCGGCCGCCGTGATCGGCGCCCACGGCGCCGCCGGGCTGCGGGAGCGGCTGGCCCGCCGGACCCGCCGTGCCGGCGTCGTGGCGGCCCGGCGCCGGCTGGGCGCGCTGCTGGCGGCGCTGGACGTCCCCGACTGAGGCCGGGAGGCTCAGGTGCGGTGCACGTCGAAGACGCCGTCGATGCGGCGCACCGCGTCGATCACGTGGCCGAGGAACCGGGGGTCGCCCATCTCGAAGACGAACCGGCTCATCGCCACGCGGTCGCGGGTGGTGTTCACGGAGGCCGAGAGGATGTTCACGTGGTTCTCGGAGAGGACCCGGGTGACGTCGGAGAGCAGCGACTTGCGGTCCAGCGCCTCGATCTGGATCTCCACCAGGTAGACGGTGTCCCGCGACGGCGCCCAGCTGACCGGGGTGCGGCGCTCCGGCTCCTGCGCGAGCAGGGTCGCCAGGTTGGGACAGTCGACCCGGTGCACGGAGACCCCGGAGCCGCGGGTGACGAACCCGTCGATGGCGTCCGGCGGCACCGGGTTGCAGCACCGTGCCAGCTTGGCCATGACGCCGCCGTCGCCGTCCACGAGCACGCCGGCGTCGTTGGTGGCCCGCGCGGGGGCGCGCCGCGACTGGGCCGGGACCAGCTCCTGCAGGTCCACCTCGCCGACGGTCAGCTCGCCCTCCGGCTCGGCCTGCGTCGACGTCGGCGGAGCGAGGCGCTCCGCGACGCGTTCCTGCACGGACTGGGCGGACACGTGGCCGTCGCCGAGGGCCACGAACAGCCCGTCGAGGTCCGCGTAGCCGAGATCCGTGGCCACCTGCACCAGCTCCTCGCCGCCGAGCACCTGCTGCACGGCCATGCCGGCCTTGCGCAGCTGACGGGTCAGCGACTCGCGTCCCCGGTCGGCCTGCTCGTCGCGGCGCTGCGTGGCGAAGTGGTGACGGATCTTGGACCGGGCCCGCGGCGAGACCACGAAGCCCAGCCAATCCCGGCTCGGCCCCGCGTCCTCGGCGCGCGAGGTGAAGACCTCCACGGTGTCGCCGTGGCTGAGCGGCGTGGACAGCGGGACGAGCTTGTCGTTGACCCGGGCGCCGATGGTGCGGTGGCCGACGTCGGTGTGGATGGCGTAGGCGAAGTCCACGGGCGTGGAGCCGGCCGGCAGGGTGCGGATCTCCCCCTTCGGCGTGAAGACGTACACCTCGTCCGCCCCGATCTGGGTGCGCAGCGAGGCGAGGAACTCGTCCGGGTCCCGGGTGTCCGCCTGCCAGTCCATCACCGAGCGCAGCCAGGCCGGCGTGGCCTGCACCGGCGCCTGGCCGGCGACCTGGGCCTTGTACCGCCAGTGCGCGGCGACGCCGTACTCGGCCTGGCGGTGCATCTCCTGCGTGCGGATCTGGATCTCCACCGGCTTGCCGCCCGGCACCATCACCGTGGTGTGCAGGGAGCGGTACATGTTGAGCTTCGGGACCGCGATGTAGTCCTTGAACCGGCCCGGGACCGGGTTCCAGCGCGCGTGGATGACGCCGAGCACGGCGTAGCAGTCACGCACGGAGTCCACGAGCACCCGGATGCCCGTGAGGTCGTGGATGTCGTCGAAGTCCTTCCCGCGCGTCACCATCTTCTGGTAGATCGAGTAGTAGTGCTTCGGCCGTCCGGTGACGGTCGCCCGGATCCGGTGCTCGCGCAGGTGCTCCTCGATCACGGTGCGCAGCGCCGCGATGTGCTTCTCCCGCTCCGGGTTGCGCTCCCCCACGAGGCGCACGATCTCCGCGTACATCTTGGGCTTGAGGGCGGCGAAGGAGAGGTCCTCGAGCTCCCACTTGACGGTGTTCATGCCGAGCCGGTGGGCCAGCGGGGCGTAGATGTCCAAGGTCTCCTGGGCCTTGCGGGCGCTGGACTCCGGGGAGACGTACCGCCACGTCCGCGCGTTGTGCAGCCGGTCGGCGAGCTTGATGAGCAGGACGTTCACGTCCTGGGCCATCGCGATGACCATCTTGCGCACGGTCTCGGCCTGCGCCGCGGCGCCGTAGGTCACCTTGTCCAGCTTGGTCACGCCGTCCACGAGGAGGGCGACCTCGGAGCCGAAGTCGGCGCGGAGGCGCTCCAGGGAGTAGTCCGTGTCCTCGACGGTGTCGTGCAGCAGGGCCGCCAGGAGCGTCGGGCCCGTCACGCCGATCTCGGCGAGGATCGTGGCGACCGCGACGGGGTGGGTGATGTACGGGTCCCCGGAGCGCCGCATCTGCCCCTCGTGTGCCGCGCGGGCGACCTCGAAGGCGCGGACGATCTCGGCCAGCTCGGTCTTGGTGGCTCGCTGCCGCACGGTGCGCATCAGCGGCTCGAGCAGGGGCGAGTACTCGGTGGCGTGCCGGCCGGTCAGGCGTGCGATCCGGCTGCGGGGCCGGACCGGGGCGGGACGGGCCGGGGCGGGACGGGCCGGGGCGGGAGTGGGGTCCTGCTCGCTCATGGGCCACGCCTCCTGACTCGTGCGGCCCCGACCGCTCCGGCCGGGATGATCGGCGAGTCTACCCGCGCCCGTCCCACCCCGCCCCAGGAAGACCACCGGGGCCGCAGCGGCTCCGTCAGAGTCGCGCGCCGTCGTCCCAGGGGGCGACGTCGGGATCGGTGACCGCCTCTGAGGCACGCTCCCGGGCGGCGCGGGCCGCGGCCCGGGCGTCGTGGTCGCGCACGTCCGGGTCGTTGCGGCGCAGCAGGGCGTACAGCGGCGCCTGGAGGAACAGGGTGGACAGGGTGCCCACGATGATGCCCACGAACAGCGCGAGCGCGATGTCCCGCAGCGTGCCGGCACCGAGCAGCCCCGCGCCGATGAACAGGATCGAGCCGACCGGCAGGATGCCGACGACGGAGGTCGTGATGGACCGGACGAGCGTCTGGTTCACCGCGAGGTTCACGTTCTCGACGAAGGAGCGCTCCGGGTCCTCCTCGGCCCCGATCGTGTTCTCGCGGATCTTGTCGAAGACCACCACGGTGTCGTAGAGCGCGTACGACAGGATCGTGAGGAAGCCGATGATGGCCGACGGCGTGATCTCGAAGCCGGTGGCGCCGTAGATGCCGGCGGTCAGCGCGACCACGTAGAGCATGCCGAGCACGGCGGCCAGGGACATCTTCCAGGTGCGGAAGTACACGGCCATGAACAGGGTCACGAGCACCACGAAGATCACCAGGCCGATCAGGGCCTGCTGCGACACCGCGGCGCCCCAGGTCGGCCCCACGAAGGTCGAGGTCACCTGGTCCTGGCCGACGCCGTAGGCCTCCTGCAGGTTCGCGGCCACGGCTCGGGTCTGGGCGTCGTCGAGCTGCTCGGTCTGGACGCGCACGGTGCCCGGGGCGACGTTCGTGACGGTGGCGTGGCCGTCGGCCAGCACGTCGGTCACGGCGCGCTCGCCCGCGGCCACGTCGGTGGAGGCCGTCTGCGAGACGGTGAACTCGGAGCCGCCCCGGAACTCGATGCCGAGGTTGAAGCCACCGCGGAGGGCGGTCAGGCCGCCGGCGAGGACGAGCAGCAGGGCGGCGAGGGCGAACCACCGCCGCCAGCGCTGGATGAACGGGTAGGAGATGCGGCCCGAGTAGAGGGCGTTGCCCCAGTCGGCGAAGCGGTTCACTGGTCCTCCTCCTGGCGGCGTCGCTCGGCGCGGCGTCGCTCGGCGATCGTCATGGGCGGCGCGGTGCGCGAGCGGCGGCCGCCCCCCCGGGCGGACGAGCCCGCGCGGGGGGCGCCCGTCGCGACGAGCGGGCGCGGGGCGTCGGCGGCCGCCGCGTCAGCCGGCTCGTCGGAGTCCTCCGCCGGGAGCCCGGTGCGGGGGGCGTGGGCGGGCTCGCGGAAGCGGCCGGCGCCCTGATACAGGGACGGCCCGCCCAGCAGCGACGGGTCCAGTCCGGACATCGGGTGTCCCTCGCCCACGAAGCGGGTCTGGGCCAACAGCACCATGAGCGGGTGGGTGAACATGAACACCACGATCAGGTCGGCGATCGCGGTGAGGCCGAGGGTGAACGCGAAGCCGCGCACGTTGCCGACGGCCACGAAGTACAGCACGACGGCGGCCAGCAGGTTCACGGCCTTGGACGCGGTGATCGTCCGCCGGGCGCGCTTCCAGCCCTCGTGCACGGCGACGGGCACGGTGTGGCCCGCGCGCAGCTCGTCCTTGATGCGTTCGAAGTAGACGATGAACGAGTCCGCCGTCAGACCGATCGCCACGATGAGCCCGGCGATGCCCGCGAGGGACAGGCGGTAGTTGTCCGTCCAGCCCAGGATCGCGATGGTCAGCCACGTCAGCACGCCCGCCACGATGATCGAGGCGAAGGTCAGCAGGCCCAGGGCCCGATACTGGAAGAACTGGTACACGGCCACGAGGCCGAGGCCGATCAGGCCGGCGATCAGGCCCCAGAAGAGCTGGTCCCGGCCGAGCGTGGCGGAGATCTGCTGCTCGGACTCGATCGAGAAGGAGATCGGCAGGGAGCCGTAGTTGAGCTGCTCGGCCAACTGCGCCGTCGTCTGCTCGTTCAGGGTGGGGCCGCTGATCTGCGCGCTGCCGTTGGTGATGACCACGTTGGACTGCGGCGCGGAGATCACGTCCCCGTCCAGCAGGATCGCGAACTGCTTGCGCGGGTCGCCCTCGGGGTACGGGGTGAGCTTCTGGGTGACCTCCGTGAAGGCCTTGGTGCCCTCCTCGTCGAACTCGATGTTGACGACCCACTGGTTGGTGGAGACGCCGCCCTGGGCCTGGGCCATGCCGTTGGACGCGCCCTTGATCTGGGTGCCCGGGATGACCACGGGGCCCAGGATGTACTTCTGGGCCGGCGTGACGGCGCCGTCGGCGAGCTCCTCGGAGGGCTGGCAGGCGACGATCGCCCGGTCGGACGGCGGCGGGGGCGCGGCCGGGTCCCGCGGGGCGGTGCAGTCCGTGGCCTGGAACTCGGCCAGCAGGGCCGGGGTGACCCAGTTCGGGTCGTAGGCGTCCGCCGGCTCCCCGTCGGGCTTCGGCAGCTGGTCTTCTGGCAGGCGCTGGTCCTCGGGGGTGGCCTCCCCCGGGCCGGACTGCAGCACGGGGCGGAACTGCATGTCCGCGGACGCCTGGATCAGGCGGCGGGTCTCCTCGTCCGGGACCCCGGGCAGGGAGACGACCACGTTCTGGGAGCCCTGCGTGGCGACCTCCGCCTCGGCCACGCCGGAGCCGTCCACACGCTGGCGGATGATCTCCACGGCCTGGTCCAGCTGCTCGGGGGTGACGGACTCGCCCGTCGAGGTCTGGGGGGCCAGCACCATCTGCGTGCCGCCCTCGAGGTCGAGGGCGAGCTTGGGAGCCCAGGAGGCCGCGCCGGAGGCCACGCCCCCGCCGAGGATCGCGGCCAGGACCACGAGGAGGGCGGCCAGCCAGGCCAGGGTGCGCCCGGCGGAGCCGGTGGGTGTTCTCTTCGCCATTGCTCAGGTGCTTCCGTCACATTCGAGCGGCCCCGCCAGGCGGGGCCGCGTGTGCAGGGGTGGGTGGGCCTCAGGCCAGGTCGTCGCGGCGCGGACGCGGGTCGGCGTCGTCGGCGCGGTACTCGGTGCCGGGGGCGTCATCCCGACGCGACGGGTCCGTGGTGGGCGCGGCGGCCGCGGCGGCCGTCTCGGGCTCCACGACGGTGGTGATGCCCTGCAGGTGCACGTCCATGCGCGTGCCCGGGGCGGTCTCCAGCGTCACCCGCTGGGCCTCGGCGTCCACGGCCACGACGGTGCCGAAGATGCCGGCGCCGGTCATGACCTCGACGCCCGGGGCGAGGGTGCTGCGCATCTGCGCCTGCTGCTGCTGCATCTTCTTGCCCTTGCGGAAGGAGAGGAAGAGCATCACCGCGAGCAGGGCGAAGGCGAAGAGCATGAGCAAGCTGCCACCGCCTCCCTGGGCCTGCTGGGCGATCACGGGCAGGGTCGCGGCGGTGGCGACGGGCATGGGGGACTCCTGATGCTCGGGGTGGGCGGGCCTGTCCAGTGTAGGGGCCCGCCCTGGGCGTCACGGCCCCGGCGTGGCCTCCGGAGCGGCGAGGCCCAAGTGCTCCCAGGCCCCCGGCAGCGCGACGCGGCCACGGGGGGTGCGCGCCACCATGCCCTCGCGGATGAGGAAGGGCTCGGCCACGGTCTCCACGGTCTCGGCCTCCTCCCCCACGGCGGTGGCCAGCGTGCTGAGCCCCACGGGCCCGCCGCCGAACGTGGTGCACAGGGCGGTGAGCACGGACCGGTCGAGCCGGTCCAGGCCCCGCCCGTCGACGTCGTACATGTCCAGGGCGGCGGCGGCGTCGTGCGGGCCGACCTCGGCCAGCCCCTTCACGAGCGCCCAGTCCCGCACCCGGCGCAGCAGCCGGTTGGCGATGCGCGGGGTGCCGCGCGAGCGCCGGGCGATCTGCCGGTACCCCTCCGTGGCCAGCCGCATGTCCAGCAGCAGGGCGGAGCGGCGCAGGACGCGCTCGAGCTCCTCCTCGGTGTAGAAGTCCAGGTGGCCCGTGAAGCCGAAGCGGTCGCGCAGCGGCCCCGGCAGGAGGCCGGCCCGCGTGGTGGCGCCCACGAGCGTGAAGGGCGGCAGCTCGAGCGGGATCGAGGTGGCGCCGGCGCCCTTGCCCACCACGATGTCCACGCGGAAGTCCTCCATGGCCATGTAGAGCATCTCCTCGGCCGGGCGGGACATCCGGTGGATCTCGTCGAGGAAGAGCACCTCGCCCTCGGTGAGCGAGGACAGGATGGCCGCGAGGTCGCCCGCGTGCTGGATCGCGGGGCCGGAGGACAGCCGCAGGGGGGCGTTCATCTCCGCGGCCACGATCATCGCCAGCGTGGTCTTGCCGAGCCCGGGCGGGCCGGAGAGCAGGACGTGGTCCGCGGCGCGGTCCCGCAGCCGGGCGGAGGCGAGCATGAGGTCCAGCTGCTCGCGCACGCGCATCTGGCCCACGAACTCGTCCAGGTGCTTGGGGCGCAGCGCGACCTCGAGCCGGCGCTCCTCCGGGTCGACGGCCGCCGCGGACAGCGGTGAGGACTCCGCGCTCATCGCCCGCCTCGCACCGCGCCGGCCATGCCGACGTCGCGCAGGGTGGCGCGCAGCAGCGCGGCGACGTCGCGGCCCTCGTCCAGCTCCGGGCGGGCCGCCACGGTGGCCTCGACGGCCTTGAGCGCCTCCTTCTCGGACCAGCCCAGGCCGGCCATCGCCTGCACGACGTCGGCGTGCCAGAGCGCCTCGACGGTCGGCTCGGCGCTCGCCTCGGCCTCCGCCTCGGGCACCGGCTCCCCGGTGGGCGCGAGGCGGCCGGAGAGCTCGACGATGATCTTGCGCGCCATCTTCGGCCCGATGCCGGGCACGCGGGTGAGGGTCTTCTCGTCCTCCTCGGTGACCGCCCGGCGCACGGTCTCGGGGTGGTGGACGGAGAGGATCGCCAGGGCGAGGCGGGGACCCACGCCGTTGGCCGTGATGAGCACCTCGAACACCTCGCGCTCGTCGCGGTCCGCGAAGCCGTAGAGGGTCAGGGCGTCCTCCTTGACCACGAGGTGGGTCTGCACCGCCCCCGGCCGGCCCTCGTGCAGGGTGGACAGCGTCTGCGGGGTGGCGGAGAACTGCACACCCAGGCCGCCGACGGCAATGACCGCCCGGTCGAGGGCCACGTGCTCGACGGTGCCGCTGAGCGAGGCGATCATGAGGGGCCCTCCTGTCGGGACGGACGGACGCCGGTCGGCGCGGATTCGAACATATCATCGAACGCCGGCCCGGCAGCGGCCTACCGGCGACGCCCGCCGCCCGCCGAGCGCTCGGCGTCGAGCCAGGCCCGCTGCGCGGCGGTGAGCTGGCCCCGCGGGCGGGCGCGCGCGGGCGCCTTGGCGGCGAACTGCGAGCGCCCCGCCCGGGAGGCGAGGTCTGCGGTGTCGAGGCCGGTCTGGCCGGCGGCCGCGCCGAGGGCGGTGCCGCGCCAGCCGTGGGCGATGGCCAAGGCGAGGGCGTCGGCCGCGTCGGCCGGGCGCGGCGGGGCGTCGAGGCGGAGGATCCGGGTGACCATCGTGGTGACCTGCTCCTTGCCCGCATCGCCGTGTCCGGTGACGGCGGCCTTGACCTCGGAGGGGGTGTGCAGGCCCACGGGGACGCCGGCGCGCGCGGCCGCGGCGATCGCCACGCCCGCGGCCTGGGCCGTGCCCAGCACGGTCGGCGTGTTCGTGTTCGCGAACATGCGCTCGACGGCGGCGCGATCGGGCCGGTGCGCGGCGAGGACCGCGGAGACGGCCTCGTCGATGCGCAGGAGGCGCTGGTCCAGGGGGGCGGTGGGCGGGGTGCCCGTGACCTCGACGTGGACGAGCGCGGCCCGCCGTCGCGCGTCCACGTCCACCACGGCGATCCCGCAGCGGGTGAGCCCCGGGTCCACCCCGAGGATCCGGACGACGTCGGCGGGCCGGCGCGCGCTCAGCGCGATCAGTCCTCGTCGAGCTCGGCGAGGACCTCGGGGGCGATGTCCACGTTCGAGAAGACGTTCTGGACGTCGTCGAGGTCCTCGAGCGCATCGGCCAGCTTGAGGAAGGTGCGGGCGCCCGACGCGTCCAGGTCCACCTTCATGGTGGGGACGAACTCGAGCTCGTCGGACTCGTACTCCACGCCCGCCTCGTCGAGGGCCTTGGCCACGGACTGCAGGTCGGAGGGGTCCGAGAGGATCTCGAAGGAGTCGCCGGAGACGACGACCTCCTCGGCGTCCGCGCCGCCCTCGAGCACGGCCTCGAGCAGGCCGTCCTCGGTGTTGCCCTCGGTGGGCAGGCGCACGAGGCCCTTGCGCTCGAAGAGGAAGGAGACGGAGCCGGAGTCCGCCATGGTGCCGCCGTTGCGGGTGACGGCCGCGCGCACGTCCGCGGCGGCGCGGTTCTTGTTGTCGGTCAGGCACTCGACCAGCAGCGCCGAGCCCTGGGGGCCGCGGACCTCGTACATGATCTCGGCGTAGTCGATGACCTCGCCGGTCAGGCCGGCGCCGCGCTTGACGGCGCGGTCGATGTTGTCGTTGGGCACCGAGGCCTTCTTGGCCTTGGACACGGCCAGGTCGAGGGCGGGGTTGCCGGCGACGTCGGGTCCGCCGGCACGTGCCGCGACCTCGATGTTCTTGATGTACTTCGCGAACGCCTTGGCGCGCCGCGCGTCGATGACGGCCTTCTTGTGCTTGGTGGTCGCCCATTTGGAATGTCCTGCCATCACGCCTCCTCAGGTCTGGATCTCGTCTGCTGGCTCGACCGCCCAGTCTAGCGACGCCCGGTGGGGTGGCGCGGATCACGGCTGACTACACTCGCGCCCATGACCCACACCTCCGCGCCCTCCGTCCTGCCCGCCGACCACCCGCTGGCGACCCCCTCCGACCTGCCCTACGGGCTGCCCGACTTCTCCGCCGTCTCCGACGCGCAGCTGGCCGAGGCCGTGCGCGCGGGGATGGCGGCCCAGCGCGCCGAGGTCGACCAGATCCTCGGGGCGGCCACGGCGCCGACCTTCGAGAACACCGTCCGCGCGCTCGAGCTGTCCGGCCAGCTGCTGCGCCGCTCCGCCGCCATGTTCTTCACGCTCGTCGGCTCGGACGGCACGGACGCGCGGCAGGCCCTGGCCGAGGAGCTCTCCCCCGAGCTCGCGGCCCACGAGGACGCGATCCTGCTGGACCCGCGGCTGGTGGCGCGCGTCGCGGCGATCGACGACGGCGGCCTCACGGGCGAGGACGCCCGCCTGCTGGAGGCGCTGCGCCTGCGCCTCTCCCTGGCGGGGGCGGACCTGGACGACGCCGCGCGCGAGGAGCTGCGCGGGATCAACACGGAGCTGGCGTCCCTCTCGGCCGCCTACACGCGCCGCCTCGTCGCGGACACCGCGGCCCGCGCCGTGCTCGTCTCGGACCGCGAGCGCCTGGCCGGTCTGAGCGAGGACGACCTGGCCGCGGCGGCGGGGGCGGCCGCCGAGGCGGGGCACGGGGACGGGGACGCGGCGGCGGGCCCGTGGCTGCTGACGCTGTCCCTGTTCACGTCGCAGCCGTGGCTGGCGTCCCTGCAGGACGAGGGGATGCGGCGCGAGGTGTTCGAGGCGTCGACGGGCCGGGGCGGGGCCGGGGAGCACGAGACGCTGACGACGGCGATGGCGATGGTGCGGCTGCGGCTGCGCAAGGCGCGGCTGCTGGGGGCGCAGAGCTGGGCCGAGCAGGCGCTGAAGGACCGGGCGGCGCCGTCGACGGCGGCCGTGGAGGAGCTGCTGGCCGCGATGGCGCCGCGGGCGATGGCCAACGCGCGGGCGGACGCGGCGACGGCGGCGGCGCACGCGGGCCGGACGGACGCCGAGGTGGCCCCATGGGACTGGCCGGCGCTGTCCGCGGCGTACGCGCGGGAGGAGTTCGCGGTGGACGCGGACGCCCTGCGCCCGTACTTCGAGCTGGACCGGGTGCTGACCGAGGGCGTGTTCGCGGCGGCGACGGCGCTGTACGGGCTCACGTTCGCCGAGCGCCCGGAGCTGGCGCGGCAGCTGTACCGCCCCGGGATCCGGGTGTTCGAGGTGACGGGTGAGGACGGTGCCGGGGTGGGTCTGTTCGTCGCGGACCTGTTCGCGCGGCCGACCAAGTCGGGCGGTGCCTGGATGCACACGGTGCGGGACATGGCGGACGCCCTGGGCGAGCGCCCGGTGGTGTTCACCACGATGAATGTGCCGGCCCCGGCGGCGGGGCGTCCGGCCCTGCTGACGCTGGATGAGGCCACGACGCTGTTCCACGAGTTCGGCCACGCCCTGCACGGGCTGCTGGCCCGGGGCGAGTACGCCTCGCTCACCGGGACGAACGTGCCGCGCGACGTCGTCGAGTTCCCGTCGCAGGTCAACGAGGTGTGGCTGCGCGAGCCGTCCCTGCTGGCCGCGTACGCGCGGCACGTGGAGTCGGGCGAGCCGCTGCCGGCGGGGACGCTGGAGCGGCTCGAGGCGGCGGACCTGTGGGGCGAGGGGCACCGCACGGTCGAGTATTTGGGCGCGGCGCTCGTGGACTGGGCCTGGCACTCGCTGACGGAGGAGACGGTGGACGCCGCCACGGCCGACCCGGCCGCGTTCGAGCGCCGGGTGCTGACCGAGGCGGGCATCGACCCGGACCTGGTGCCTCCGCGCTACGGCACCGGCTACTTCAAGCACATCTTCGGCGGCGGCTACGCGGCCGGGTACTACTCCTACGTGTGGGCCGAGGTGCTGGACGCGGACGCCGTGGAGTGGTTCCGCGAGCACGGCGGGATGACGCGGGAGAACGGCCGCCGGTTCGCGGACGAGCTGCTCTCGCGGGGCGATACGCGTGACCTGCTGGAGTCCTACCGCGCGTTCCGTGGCCGGAACGCCGAGCTCGAGCCGCTGCTGCGCCGTCGGGGGCTGGCGGACGCCGCGGCCTGAGCGCGGTCAGCGCCCCCGGCCGCCGGGGCGGGGGGCGCTGAGCACGGCGCGCAGCCAGCCGCGCACGGTGGTGTCCCACTTGCGCGGGTCCACGTTCTGCTCGCGGGTGTGGCGGGCCTGGTGGAAGCGGACGAACCGCACGAGGTCCGGGTTGCGCTCGGCCAGGTCCTGCGAGGGGCCGACGGGCACGTACTCGTCGTCCTCGGAGTGCAGGATCAGCGTGGGCACACGCACGTGGTCGGCGCGGGTCACCCAGTCCAGGGCCTTGAGGTCCACGGGGGCGGCCAGGCCCGTGATGAACCGGCCGGCCCGGTTGGCCAGCAGCCACTGGCCGAGCAGGCCCACGGCTTCGGGGATCCGGTTGAGCCGGGCCTGGTGGCGCAGCACGTCCACCCAGTCGATGACGGGGCCCGTCAGGACCACGCCGCGCACGTGCGGGGCCAGCGGGGAGCGGTCCACGGTCTGCAGCACCACGGCCCCGCCCATGGACCAGCCGAAGAGGACGACGTCCCGGGCGCCGTGGTCGAGGGCGTAGCGGATGGCCGCCTCGACGTCCTCCCATTCGGTGGTGCCGAGCCCGTAGCGGGCGTCGGCGGCGTCCGGGGCGTCGCCGTCGTTGCGGTAGGAGATCAGCAGCGACGTCATGCCCAGGCGGCGGGCGGTCGGCACGGCGCGGATGCCCTCGTTGCGGCGCGCGCCGCGGCCGTGGACCATCACCGCCCACAGCCCCTCCGCGGGACGGGGTTCGCCGTCCTCGCTGGGGTCCGGCTCGATGCGCCATGCGCGGGCGTGGCCGCCGGGCACCGGCACCTGCACGTCCTCGGCGTCGAGCCCGGCGTCGGCGGGGGTCGGGTAGACGAAGCCGGTGAACCGGCCCCGGGTCGCCGTCGTCAGATCGCCGGAGAAGACCTCCTCGACCGCGCGCTGCACCGTGCCGTCCCGGGGGTCGAAGGAGGTGATCTCCCCGATGCGGGCGCATCCGGCGCCGTCGTCGAACGTGAGGGAGTACTGGCCGGGCACGGTGGTGTACTCGTCGGCCTGCAGGATCACGTCCTGCCCGGCGGGCGTGTCGACGACGGCGAGGATCGGCGTGGACTCGGCGTGGCGGCGCACGGGGGTCACCACGGTGCGGGCGAACACGCCTGCGAGCGCCGAGCTCGCCCCGGCCAGCACGAAGGCGGAGGCCGCGGCGACGCTGAGCACGGGCGGGGCCCAGCGGGCCACCGGGGAGGCCACGGCCACGCCGCCGCGCACCGATCCGGTGACTCCGCGGCGGACCAGGCGGCCCGCTCGGCGGACGCGGGAGTCGCGACCCCCGGCCCGCCGGGCTGCCACGGTGACGGCGGCGGCCAGGGCGGGCGGCAGGTCGGCGGGGTGGGGACGGGGACGGCGGGGTCGTGCGGCCATGCGCGCCATTGTCCTCCACGGGCGGGCGCGCCCGCCAATGCGACGCCGGTCGGGAACACGACGGCGCTCCGGACCGTTGCACCGGGCATGACCGAGACTCCCCACACCCCCCATGACGGCCCCACCCCCGACCCCGCGCGGGACGTCCCCGCTCCCGAGCAGACCCTGGCCGCCCCGGGCGGCGCCCGCCTGACGGACGAGGAGTGGGCCCGACGGCTCACGCCCGAGGAGTTCCAGGTGCTGCGCCGGGCCGGCACGGAACGGCCCTTCACGGGCGAGTACTGGGACTCGCACGTGAAGGGCGTGTACGCGTGCCGGGCGTGCGGATCCGAGCTGTTCCGCTCGGACGAGAAGTTCGACGCGCACTGCGGCTGGCCCTCGTTCTTCGCACCGCTCGCGGAGGACCGGGTGGAGTACCTGAAGGACACCACCCTGGGCATGGAGCGGATCGAGGTGCGGTGCGCGGCGTGCGGCTCCCACATGGGTCACGTCTTCGCGGGCGAGGGCTATGACACCCCCACGGACCTGCGCTACTGCATCAACTCGATCTCGCTGCGCCTGGCCCCCGCCGACGACGCGGCGGCCCCGGACGGGGCGCGCTGATCCGGTGCGGGAGCGCCGTGGCGTCCACGGCGCGCCCCCGCGGCCCGCTGGGCCCCGCAGCCTAGGCTGACGGGCATGAGCGTGATCGGGCCCCGTCGCCTCTCCGCCGCCCCCGGGGCGGTCGAGGCGCCCGTGCCGCCGGGGGTGTTCCGGCGTGCCCTGGCGGACCTGCGCGATGCGCGGCCACGGACCGAGGTGCGGCTGCGGGAGATCCCGGCACCCGAGGGGCAGGCGCCCTTCGCCGTCGCCCTCGCCGCCGACGTGTGCGACGGGCCGGGCGCGACCGGCGGCGTGCTGGCCACGGGGCGGTTCGTCCTCCTGCACGACCCGGCTCCGGACGCCCGGTGGCCGGGAGGCTTCCGGGCGGTGACATGGATCCGTGCGAGCCTGGAACCGGACGTCGCTCTGGACCAGCTGGCCGGCGCCGTCGCGTGGACGTGGCTCGTGGAGGCGCTCGAGCGCCGCCACGCCGAGCACTCCCACGCCGGCGGCACCGCGACGCGCAGCATCGCGGAGGGCTTCGGGACGCTCAGTGCGGCCCCGGACACCACCGACATCGAGCTGCGCGCCTCGTGGACCCCGGCCCCGCGGGACCTCGGCTCGCATCTCGAGGCGTGGTCGGACATGATCTGCGCGTTCGCCGGTCTGCCGCCCGAGCACGCCGCGGACGTCCACACGGCCGGCCCCTGACCGCGCGCCCGCGCCTCCGACACACCGGGCCCCGGCCCGTCCCCGCCCCGACCTCCACGAACAGGAGCAGCATGACCGACGCCCCCGAGACGGCCGCCCCGGACGCGCCCCCGCGGCTGATCGCCACACCGGCCGGTGGAGTCCCCCGGCTCACCGACACCCGCGCGGGCCTGGAGGCCTGCGCCGCGGCGCTCGCCGCGGGGACCGGGCCCGTCGCCGTCGACGCGGAGCGCGCCTCCGGGATCCGGTACGGCCAGCGGGCCATGCTCGTCCAGCTCAAGCGCGAGGGCGCCGGCATCTGGCTCGTCGATCCCGAAGCCCTCGACGGGCTGGCCCCGCTGCAGGAGGCCCTCGCGGGCGTCGAGTGGATCCTGCACGCGGCCAGCCAGGACCTGCCCTGCCTGGCCGAGCAGGGGCTGCGCCCCGATCGGCTGTTCGACACCGAGCTCGCGGCCCGGGTGGCCGGCCTGCCGCGCGTCGGCCTGGCCGCGGTCCTGGAGGAGCTGCTGGGGGTCACCCTCGCCAAGGAGCATTCGGCCGCCGACTGGTCGGTGCGTCCGCTGCCCGAGGCGATGCTCACCTACGCGGCGCTCGACGTCGAGCTGCTCGTCCCGCTGCGCGAGGCCCTGATCGCGCGCCTCGAGGCCGACGGCAAGCTCGCGTGGGCCGAGCAGGAGTTCGAGCACGTGCGCACGGCCCCGCCGCCCACGCCGAAGAAGGACCCCTGGCGCGGCACCTCGGGCTCCCAGACACTGCGCCGCCCCGTGCAGCGCGCGGTCCTCAAGCGCCTGTGGGAGGCCCGCGAGGACCTCGCCCGCCACCGCGACGTCGCCCCCGGCCGGCTCATCCCGGACCGGTCGATCGTCGCCGCCGCGGCCGCCCAGCCGCGCACCGTCCCCGCCCTGCGCCAGACCTCCGGCTTCCACGGCCGCGCCGCGAGCCGCGAGGCTCCGCGGTGGATCGCCGCGATCCGGGCCGGCGTCGAGGACGCCGAGCGGGGCGACGCCCCCGCGGCGCAGGTCCGCACCGGGGACGGCCCGCCCCCACCCCGGGCCTGGAAGGACCGGGACCCGGTGGCGGACCGCCGCCTGCGCACGGCCAAGGCCCGCGTCGCCCGTCGGGCCGAGCAGCTGGGGATGCCCACCGAGAACCTCCTCACCCCGGACACCCTCCGGCGGATCTGCTGGACCCCGCCCGCCCCGATCACCCCCGAGACCGTGGACGCGTTCCTGACGGAGCGGGGCGCGCGCCCGTGGCAGGTGGAGAACGTCGGCGCGATCGTCACGGTCGCGCTGCTGGACCCCGATCCCGCCGACGCCTGAGCCCCCGACGCGGCCGGCCGGATCGGTCCGTCGCGTCGCGTCGACGCGGAGGCTACTCGCCGGTAGTGTGACCCGCATGACATCCGTTTCTCTTGCTTCCTTCGACCACCTGCCCGCCCTGGCCCCGGATGAGGTCGTCACCACCGTCACCGTGACCGACCACGCCCTGCCCGAGGGTGCGGGCACGCTCGCGCTGCTCACGCTGGACAACGGGCAGGGACCCCGCCGGCCCGCGACCCTGGGCCCGGCCACGCTCCTCGGCCTCGGCCGGGTGCTCGACGAGCAGGCCGCCCGGGCCGCCGCGGGCGAGATCCAGGCCCTGGCCGTGACCGGTGTGGAGGGGACCTTCGCGGCCGGGGCGGACCTGTCCCTGATCGCGGGCCTCACCGACGACGTCGGCCGCGACCTGGCCCTGCTCGGCCACGCCGTCTACGACCGGCTCGCGGCCCTCGAGATCCCCACGGTTGCGCTCGTGAACGGCCTCGCCCTCGGCGGCGGCCTCGAGCTGGCCCTGGCCGCCGGACACCGCGTGGTGGCCGCCGATGCGAAGGGCTTCGGCCTGCCCGAGGTCCGGCTCGGCCTGATCCCCGGCTGGTCCGGCGTGTGGCGCGTGCCCCATCTGATCGGCCCGGAGGCCGCCGTCGACGTCGTGCTGAAGAACCCCCTCGACGACAACCGCATGCTCGACGCCCGCGCGGCGCACGGGCTCGGCCTGATGGACCGGATCGTGGAGGGGGACCTCCTCGACGCGGGCCTCGAGCTCGCCGCCGCCCTGGTCGCCGGGGACGAGTCCGTGGCGGCCGAACTGGCCGCCCACCGCGACCGCGACGTGTCCGACGCCGCCTGGGACCGCGCCCTGGCGGCGCTGGAGCGGCTGCAGGCCGCTCGCCCCGGACGCCACCTGCCGGCGCGCCGTCACCTGGAGGACCTGTTCACCGGCGCCCGCACGCGCACCCGCGCCGAGTCCGCCCAGGCCGAGGCGGACGCCCTCGGGACGCTGCTGCACTCCCCCGAGTTCCGGCGCACCGTGTACGCGTTCCTCGGCCTCGTCCAGGGCCGCGCCAAGCGCCCCGCCGGCGACCCGGGCCGCGAGCTCGCCCGCGAGGTCCGCAAGGTCGGCATCGTCGGTGCGGGCCTGATGGCCGGCCAGCTCGCCCTCGTCTTCGCCCGGCACCTGCGGGTGCCCGTCGTGATGACGGACATCGACGCCGAGCGTGTCGAGCGCGGCCTGGCGGGCGTGCGCGCGCAGGTCGAGAAGATGGTCTCCCGTGGACGGCTCTCCGCCGAGGACGGCGAGGCCCTGGCCGGGTTGATCACCGCGGACACGGACAAGGCGGTGTACGCGGACGCCGACATCGTCATCGAGGCCGTCTTCGAGGAGCTCGAGGTCAAGCGCACCGTCTTCCGCGAGCTCGAGGGCATCGTGCGTGAGGACGCCATCCTGATGACCAACACCTCGAGCCTGTCCGTGGCCGCCATGGCCGAGGTCCTCGAGCATCCCGAGCGCCTCGTGGGCTTCCACTTCTTCAACCCGGTGGCGGTCATGCCGCTCGTGGAGATCGTGCGGACCGAGGCGACGACGGACGAGGTCGTGGCCACCGCGTTCGAACTGACCCGCCGGCTCCGCAAGACCGGCGTGCTCGTCCACGACGCCACCGCGTTCGTGGTCAACCGCGTCCTGCTGCGCATGATGGGCGAGGTGCAGAACTCCTTCGACGAGGGCACCGACGCGCACGAGGCCGACCACGCGCTGGACCCGCTGGCCCTGCCGATGACGCCGTTCACCCTCCTGGCCATGGTCGGCATCCCCGTGGCCCAGCACGTGTCCGAGTCCCTCTCCGCGTCCTTCGGCGCGGAGCGCTTCCCGGTCTCGGCGAACCTGCAGCGCCTGATCGACGCCGGCAAGACCGCGATCTGGGCCAAGGACGTCCGCCCCGACCGGCGCGACGAGGAGGCCGCCGGCGCGACCGGCGAGCAGATCCCGGAGGCGACCGCGGCCCTGCTGGAGCAGGGCTCGACCCCGCAGACCTCCGAGGAGCTGCTGCGCCGGGTCGAGGACGCGCTGGCCGAGGAGATCGGCCTGCTCCTGGACGAGCACGTCGTCGCGGCCCCCGAGGACGTGGACCTGTGCATGATCCTCGGCGCCAACTGGCCCCTGCACCTGGGCGGCATCACGCCGTACCTGGACGACTGCGGGGCCGCCGAGCGGGTGAACGGGCGGCGCTTCCACCCGGCCGCGCAGGCCTGACCGGCCCCGGCCGGGCCGTCCGCGACGGCCCGGCCCACGGCTCAGGCGATCGGCAGCCCGGCGAACGTCACCACGTGCGCGTCGAGCCCGGCGGTCGCCGCGGCCTGGTCGGCCACGGGGGTCGAGGCGGTGCCCCCGCCCCAGTCGGAGGCGACCACGGCGCCCTCGCGCACGAGGTGCGCCCCCAGCTCCACGCCGTCCGCGACGACGGCCACCCGCACGTCCGACCCGCCCGCGTCCGCCGGGCGCAGCTCGGCGCGGGGCACGCGCAGCCCGCCCTGCAGGGGCGAGGCCTCCTCGAGCCGGTCCACGGCGAGCGGGCCCTCGGCGGCCACCCGCGCGAGGAGGAGGTACTCCGCGTACGAGGGCAGCACCGCGGCGTCGATGCCGGCCCGCTCACGGTCGATGCGCACCCGCTGGGCTCCGGCGGAGTCCTCGTGGGTCGTCCATGCCCAGCCGTCCCCGTCGGGCGTGAAGCCGACCTGCGTCTGGGCGAGGTAGCGCTCGGGCAGTCCACCGCGGGCGGCGCGCTGGGCGGGCGTGGGGGCGAAGCCCATGCGGGTGGTCAGCACGCCGTCCTCCAGCACCCGGTGCAGGAAGCCGACGTGCACGTCGTCGAGGGTCACGGCCTCCCACCGCTCGAAGGGAGTGAGGTCGAAACGGGCGGCGCCGGTGGGGCGCGGGGCGGGGTGGGTCACGGCGGTGCTCCTGGGGCTCGGGGGTCCGTCCCCCCGATCCTCGCACCCGTCGGGCCCGGTCGCATCCGCCCTCGCCACGGGCGATAATGGGTCGATGACCACGCAGGACTCCCCCCTCACCCCGAACTCCTCCCGGTCCGGCTGCTGCGACGACCACGCCCGCCCGGACACCTCCCGCCGCACCGTCCTGGGCCGCGGCGCCGCCGTCGCCGCCGCGGGTGCCGGCACACTCGCGCTGGCCGGCTGCACGGACCGGCTGCGTGAGAAGGACACCGCGCAGGACCACTACACCGGCTCCGACGCCGTCGACGCGCTGCCCGCCGCCGAGCTGCCCGTGGGCGCCTCCCGGGAGGTGCAGGTGCAGGGTCGGACGCTGATGATGCATCGCGTGGACGAGACCACGGTGACCGCCTTCACCAACGTGTGCACGCATCAGGGCTGCCTGCTCCAGGTCGTGGACCGGCAGGAGGGCCCGGCCTACGCCTGCCCCTGCCACGGCTCGCACTTCGACGTCACCTCGGGGAAGCCGTTCGGCGGCCCGGCCCGCAAGGCCCTCATGGACTACGACGCGGCCGTCGTCGACGACCGCATCGTCGTCAAGCTCTGAGCCCGGCTCATTCCTCCGGCGCGCCGTAGCGCCGGCGCGGGGGCACCACGACGGCGGAGCGGTCGTTGGGGTCCCACGCCGGCTGCTCGCGCCGCCGCGCCGGGTAGTAGCGGTGCCGCCACCAGAACCAGATGAGCGCCCCCAGCACCGGCAGCAGCAGCATGAGGCCGACCCACGGCAGGCGCGCCCGGGCGTCCAGGGGGCTGCGGCCCAGCGAGACGAAGCCGGCCACCCACAGCGCACCGGCCACGACGGACACGGTCCAGCCCAGGGCGGCCTCCCCCGGCGTCGGCACGAGCGGGGTCGCGGCGGCCGCGCCGGTCAGCGCGCCGGCCATCAGAAGAGCGCGACCTTCTCCGGGCCCGGGAACAGGGCGTCCAGCTCGGCCAGGTCCTCCGCGGTGGCGAGCCAGTCGGCCGCCGCCGCGTTCTCCACGACCTGCGCGGCACGGGTGGCGCCGGCGATCACGGAGGACACCGGCCCCTGCGCCGCCAGCCACCCGATCGCGGCCTGGACCTCGGTGATCCCCCGCTCCCGGGCGAACCGGCCGAACGCGGCCAGCTGCTCCAGGTCGGCGTCGGCCACCATGTGCTGGCGCACGTGGGACAGGCGCGAGCCCTCGGGGGCGTCGCCCTGCGAGTACTTGCCCGTGAGCAGCCCGTTGGCCAGCGGGAAGTACGGCAGGACGCCGAGCCCGAACTCGGCCGCCGCCGGGACCACCTCGAGCTCGGCCCGGCGGTCCAGCAGGTTGTAGTGGTTCTGCGCGGACACGAAGCGCTCCACGCCCAGCTCGCGGGCCACGTACTCGGCCTGGGCGATCTGCCACCCGGCCCGGTTCGAGTGGCCCACGTAGCGGACCTTGCCGGCGCGCACGAGGTCGTCGAGCGCGCGGAGGGTCTCCTCGATGGGCGTGGCCGGGTCCGGGGTGTGGAACTGGTAGAGGTCGATCCAGTCGGTGCCGAGGCGGCGCAGGGAGTCCTCGACGGCGCGCACGATGTACCGGCGGGAGCCCCGCGCGCCGCCGTCGTCGCCGGCGACACCGCCCATGTCCATGCCGAACTTGGTGCCGATCACCACCTCGTCGCGGCGGGCGCCCAGGGCGCGGCCGAGCCGCTCCTCGGACAGGCCGGGCTCGGCGCCGTAGACGTCGGCGACGTCGAAGAAGGTGATGCCGGCGTCGAGCGCGGCGTGGACGACGGCGTCGGTGCCGGCCTGCTCCAGCGTGGCGGTGCCGGGGCGGCCGAGGTTGTTGCAGCCCAGGCCGACGACGGAGACGGTCAGCCCGGAGCGGCCGAGACGGGTGTGGCGCACGGGTCAGCCCTCCTGCTCTGCGGTGCGGACGTCCACCTTGTTCGGCTGCACGCCGTCGGCGCGCTTGGCGGCCGCCGGGATCTCGGCGGCGGCCTTGCGGGCGTGGGGGGTCCGGACGCGCAGCACGAGGGCACCGGCCTCCTCGACGACGTCCTCGACCTCGCCAAGACCGCGCCAGGCCAGCTGGTGGGTCACCTCGACGCGCAGCCGTTCCACGGTGCGCCGCTCGATCACCGTGGCCTCCCGGCCGCGGAGCCGGTAGGCCACCGGCAGCACGGCGAAGGTCGCGGGGTCCGCCTCGGCGAAGCCCTCCTCCGCGCCCTGCGCCACGAACGCGGCCAGCAGCTGATCACCCTCGACCTGGTCGGCCAGGGGCTGCTCCCCGACGGTGCCGGGCTGGCCGACCCGGCCGTGGTGGACCACGAACTCCCCGGCCTCCGCGTCGGCCCATGCCTCGCGGTACTCGAAGAGCCGGGTGCCGTCGTCGCCGACGGTCTCACGGTACAGCCGGACGATGCTCATGCCTGCTCCTGGTGGTGGGGGGCGGCCGCGTCCTCGGGGACGGGCCGGGCGTACGGGACCTTGGCGCCGAGGACCTGGGCGACGGTGTCCTGGGTGATGCGCTGCGCGGTGAGGCCCACGCGGGCCAGCACCTGCTCGCGGCTGCCGTGGGCGAGGAACTCGACCGGCAGGCCGACCTCGTTCAGGGCGGTGTCCACGCCGGCCGCGCGCATCTCCTGCCGGATCCGCGAGCCGACGCCGCCGGCCCGCACCCCGTCCTCGAGGCACACGACGATCCGGTGGCGGGCGGCCGTGTCGATCACGGACCGGGCCACGGGCAGGACCCACCGCGGGTCGATCACCGTGGCGCTGATGCCGTGCCGCTCGAGCCGTTCGGCGACGTCGAGGCCGAGCTCGGCCATCGCGCCCACCGCCACGATCAGCACGTCCCGCTCGGCGCCGTCGCGTCCGCCGGCCTCGCCGCGCCGGGCGAGCACGTCCGTGCCGTCCGACAGCCGCTCCAGGGCGCGCACCGGCTCGCCGACCGAGCCCTTCGCGAACCGCACCACGGTGGGCGCGTCCTCGACGGCGACGGCCTCGCGCAGCTCCTCCCGGAGCGTGTCCGCGTCGCGGGGCGCGGAGATCCGCAGCCCCGGGACCGACTGCAGCAGGGCCAGGTCCCACATGCCGTGGTGGCTCGGGCCGTCCGGCCCGGTGACGCCCGCGCGGTCCAGCACGAACGTCACGCCCGCACGGTGCAGGCCCACGTCCATGAGCACCTGGTCGTAGGCGCGGTTGAGGAAGGTCGCGTAGACGGCCACCACGGGGTGCAGGCCGCCGAAGGCCATGCCGGCGGCCGACGTGACCGCGTGCTGCTCGGCGATGCCGACGTCGAACACCCGGTCCGGGTGGGCCAGCGCCATCGGGGCCAGGCCCACGGGGTTCTGCATGGCGGCGGTGATGGCCACGACGTCCGGCCGCTCGTCCGCGATCGCGACCATCTCCTCGCCGAACACGGAGGTCCAGGACTGGGCCGTCGACGAGGTGATGGGCTCGCCCGTGGAGGGGTCGATCACGCCGATCGCGTGGAACTGGTCCGCCTCGTGCGCGACCGCCGGCGCGTAGCCGTGCCCCTTCTCGGTCATCGCGTGGACGATCACGGGCCCGCCGTACGCCCGCGCGTCCTCGAGGGCCTCCTCCATGGCGGTGAGGTCGTGACCGTCCACCGGACCGATGTACTTCATGCCCAGGTCCTCGAACAGGCCCTGCGGCGCCCAGAGGTCCTTGAGGCCCTTCTTCGCCGCGTGCAGCGGCCGGTACACCAGCTCACCCGCGAGGCCGGCCTCCTGGAGGCGGCGCTTGAGGTAGTCGAGGGTCTGCTCGTAGCGGTGGTGGGTGCGCACCTTGTCCAGCACCCCGCGGCGCAGTCCGCCCAGGTGCTCGGCGACGCCGCCCACCGTGGGCGCGTACGAGCGGCCGTTGTCGTTGACCACGATCACCACGCGCCGATCCCGGCCGGCGGCGATGTTGTTGACCGCCTCCCAGGCCATGCCCCCCGTGAGCGCGCCGTCGCCGATCACGGCCACCACGGTGCGGTCCCCCTGCCCGGTCTGCGCCCAGGCCCGCGCGATGCCGTCCGCCCAGGAGAGCGAGCTGGAGGCATGCGAGGACTCCACCACGTCGTGCTCGGACTCGGTGCGGTCGCCGTAGCCGGACAGGCCCCCCTCCTGGCGGAGCGTCGTGAAGTCCTGGCGCCCCGTGAGCAGCTTGTGCACGTACGACTGGTGGCCCGTGTCGAAGATGACCGCATCCTTCGGCGACTCGAACACGCGGTGCACGGCCAGCGTCAGCTCGACGACGCCCAGGTTCGGTCCGAGATGGCCACCCGTCTTGGAGACGTGGGCGATCAGGTAGGCGCGGATCTCCGCCGCCAGCGCGGTCAACTGGTCCTCCGTGAGGGCCGACAGGTCCGCCGGGCGGGCGATCTGCGGCAGCAGCGGGGCGCCGGGGCTCGTGGGGGGCAGATGTTCCATGGTGCGACCAGCCTACTCCGCGGGTCCGCGCCCGGGCGGGACGCGGGCGGCGGCCCGCGCGGGCGGGCCCCGTGGATCAGGCCTTCGCGGCGATCTGACGGAGCACGTACTGAGACATGCTTCGCTCTGCCTGGCGATAGTTGCACAGCTTCCGTCGGCTCTCAGGATCCCTGTCTCGATGGGACGCCCGACGATGCAACCGTACAAGACCAATTTCTCTTGGGTGATCGGCGGTACTGGGATCGTCTTCTCACCACGGTGATGTTCACGAGACGACGCAGCCGATCCCGTCACGACGGCGAGCGAGGTGAGCCCGTCCGTTCGGGCCTCGATTCCATCTGCGACCAGGGCCGCCGAGCCGATGTTCTCCATCGCAGCCTCAGCGCTGCCACCCCGGGTCGACTGGATCTTGGCCGGGCGATTCCACGCCCGCCGATCGACATCGACTTGATACCCGGGAGGGGTATAGCGTTGACTGGACCAGAACGAACAGGAGACTTCATGCGCAAGCACCTCAAGACCACCGTCGCCGCAGGAGTGCTCGGAGGAGCGCTCGTGTTCACCGGCTGCAGCACCGGCGGCGACCAGGACCAAGGGACCCCCTCGACGACCAGCCAGCACGAGGGCCACGGCAGCAGCTCTGACAGCGGCGGGATGGAGCATCCGATGGACGGCGGCCCCGCCCCCGAGGGCATCGAGACGGCTGCGTCGCCCACATACCCGGTCGGCACCGAGGTCACGCTCACCGCCGACCACATGGAGGGCATGGACGGTGCGAACGCGATGATCGCCGGCGCGTACGACACGTACACCTATGCGGTGGACTTCACGCCGTCCGCAGGCGGGGAGCCGGTCAAGGATCACAAGTGGGTCGTCCAGCAGGAGATCAAGGACGCCGGAGATGAACGTCTGGCCGACGGCACCGAGGTCACTCTCGAGGCCGAACACATGGAAGGCATGAAGGGCGCGAAGGCGACCATCGCCTCCTCCACCGAGGAGACCGTCTACATGGTCGATTACGAGTCCGACGGCATGACGATGACCAACCACAAGTGGGTCGTCGAGAGCGAGCTCAAGCCGGCCTCCTGAGCCGATCGCCGCGGGCGCGCTGAAGGTCCGCGGCGAAATACGACCCGATCGAAGGAAAGATCGGGGAATGACGAGGGGAAGCGAAGAGCATGACGGACCCGACCACGCATCACCATGACCACGCCGGCGTCGCGACCACCGAGTCCGGCCACCGTGACGACTCGCGCGCCGAGAACGAAGACCACACCATGGAACACGGTGACCACGCCGGGCACGGTCATCACGGCGGTGGTCACGCGGGCCACGGCGACCACGTCGGCCAGTTCCGGCGGCTGTTCTGGATCAATCTGATCATCGCCATCCCGGTGGTCGCGTTCTCCCCCATGTTCGCCATGCTCCTGGGCTACTCGGTCCCCAGCTGGGCGGGCTGGGTCGCCGCAGTCCTCGGCTCCGTCATGTACGCCTGGGGCGGCACCCCGTTCCTCACCGGTGCTGTCAGCGAGCTGAAAAGCCGCCAGCCGGGGATGATGCTGCTCATCGCGCTCGGCATCACCGTAGCGTTCCTCGCCTCCTGGGCCGCCACTGTCGGTCTCGTCCACCCCGAGCTCGAGTTCTGGTGGGAGTTGGCGCTGCTGATCGTCATCATGCTGCTGGGCCACTGGATCGAGATGCGCTCACTGGCCCAGACCACCTCGGCGTTGGACTCCCTCGCCGCGCTGCTCCCTGACGAGGCTGAGCGTATAGAGGGAGACGACGTCGTCAAGGTCGACCCGGCAGAGCTGCGCGTCGGCGACGTCGTCATCGTCCGGCCTGGCGGCAGCGTCCCCGCCGACGGCACCATCGTCGACGGCCGCGCCGACATGGACGAGTCCATGATCACCGGCGAATCACACCCCGTCGCCCGCGGCGAGGGCGAGAACGTCACCGCCGGCACCGTGGCCACCGACTCCGGCCTGCGCGTAGAGATCACCGCCACCGGCGACGACACGGCTCTGGCGGGCATCAACAGGCTCGTCGCCGAGGCGCAGGGCTCATCTTCCCGTGCCCAGCGCATCGCCGACCGGGCTGCGGCCCTGCTGTTCTGGTTCGCCCTCGGAGCTGCGCTGATCACCGCCGTCGTCTGGACGCTCTTCGGGCTCCCCGACGACGCGGTCGTTCGCACCATCACTGTCCTCGTCATCGCCTGCCCCCATGCGCTGGGTCTGGCGATCCCTCTGGTCGTGTCCATCGCCACCGAGCGCGCCGCCCGCGGCGGCGTCCTGATCAAGGACCGCCTCGCCCTGGAGTCCATGCGCCAGGTCGACGCGGTGCTCTTCGACAAGACCGGCACCCTGACCAAGGGCGAGCCCACCGTCACCGGCGTGGAGCCGACCGGCGGCCTGAATGCCGAACAGCTTCTCGCCCTGGCCGCCTCCGCCGAGGCCGACAGTGAGCACCCCCTCGCCCGGTCCATCGTCACCGCCGCCAAGGAGAAGGGCCTCGCCGTCGAACCGGCCAGCGGGTTCACCTCCTCCCCGGCGGTCGGCGTCACCGCGACGGTGGCCGACCATGAGATCCGCGTCGGCGGACCCCGTCTGCTCGAGGAGACCGGCCAGGACGAGATCGGTGTCGCCGACGAATGGCGGGCAGAGGGTGCGATCATCCTGCACGTCCTCCGCGACGGCAAGGTCATCGGCGGTCTCAAGCTCGCCGACGAGGTTCGCCCAGAGTCCCGCGACGCCGTCGATGCGCTCCATCAGCTCGGCGTCGAGGTCGTCATGATCACCGGCGACGCGGAAGCCGTGGCGAACGAGGTGGGAAGAGAGCTCGGCATCGACCGGGTCTTCGCCGGCGTCCGCCCCGAGGACAAATCCGCCAAGGTCGACCAGCTGCAGAAGGAGGGCAAGAAGGTCGCCATGGTCGGCGACGGCGTCAACGACGCCCCTGCCCTGGCCCAGGCCGACGTCGGCATCGCCATCGGGGCCGGCACCGACGTCGCCATCGCCTCTGCAGGTGTCATCCTCGCCAGCTCCGACCCGCGTAGCGTGCTCTCGGTGATCCAGCTCTCCCGTGCCGCATACCGTAAAATGAGGCAAAACCTGTGGTGGGCTGCAGGGTACAACTTGCTCTCTGTGCCGCTCGCGGCTGGCGTGCTCGCACCCGTCGGCTTCGTCATGCCGATGTCAGTAGGTGCGATCCTGATGTCGATCTCCACCGTCGTCGTCGCGCTCAACGCCCAGCTGCTGCGTCGCATCGACCTCGCCCCAGCTGCCAGCACCCGCTCCGTCCTGGAGCACCAGAAGTGAAGGACACACCCGTGACCACTGAAACTGCAGCCGATGAGACCGGTACCGACGCCGGAGCCCATCGGCACGGCTACATCAGTGACAAGGACCGCTACCGCAACCGCATGAAGCGTATCGAAGGCCAAGCCCGCGGCATCACGAAGATGATCGACGACGAAAAGTACTGCATCGACATCCTCACCCAGGTCTCGGCCCTCACCCGCGCCCTGCAAGGAGTGGCGACCGGTCTGCTCGATGACCACCTCAAGCACTGCGTGCTCGACGCCGCCAAGAAAGGCGATGAAGACGCGGCCATCGCCAAGATCCAGGAGGCCACCGACGCCATCAATCGCCTCGTGCGCTCCTGACACCATCCGATTTCGTCAACACAGGGTGCCTCGGACCGGTGGGCCCCAGATCAGGACAAGGCTCTTGATGTCTCCGGGCAGGCGTGCTTTGCACGTCGTCGCGCCCTTGGCACCGGCGAACTCGGGATGCCTTCTGTCTAACCTGACGACATGAACACGTTCACCTGAGAAAAGAGTTGGGCATGCCACTTGCCATTGTTGCTCCGATCCAGTCCTCCAGGAGCCGCCTGAGGATCTGCGCGGCCTTTACCGGTCTGGCGACCAGCGCCGTCCTCCTGCTCAGCGGCTGTGCTGATGCGGGACCGTCCGCTGATGCAGGATCCGATCACTCACTGGTGGTCGAGCACAATCTAGACGGATTGAATGCTCGCGAGATCATCAAGCGACTCGACTCAACGAAGGTGACAGATCGCTCGTCTGAATTCATCGCGTCGATTGAACCCGACCAGCTTGTACTGACCGACGATCAGAACAATCAGACCACCGTGCCGATGCCAGAAGACGAGTTCTACGTCTCTATCGCCCCGTATCGCAGCCAGACTCACGAATGCTACTTCCACAGCCTCACGACCTGCACCGGCGAACTCGCCAATACTGACGTCCACGTCACCGTGGTCGAGGCGACGTCAGGGGAGACCCTCCTCGATGAAACGCTGACGACGTACGACAACGGATTCGTCGGGGTCTGGCTGCCGCGTGGAATTGACGCCACTCTCACTGTCTCAGCTGAAGGCCGCACCGCGAAAAAGGCCATCTCGACCCGCCCCGACGACCCCACCTGCTTGACCGGTCTTCAGCTGGCTTGAGGCCCAGGCCTCATGCTCCTCTTCAGCGCCGACAGATCAGGCGTCGAGACGTCCTGAGCCGCCCCCTTCATTCGGTCCGGACGTTCTGTGAGTCGTCGGTTTCCATTTGATGGGTGCACTGCCGAGCGTACTCGGCTGGGGTTAGGTAGCCGAGCGAGGAGTGCCGGCGGTGGTGGTTGTACTCGTCCTTCCAGTCGCCGATGATGACCTGTGCGTGCAGCAGCGAGTAGAAGCTGTTGATGTTGAGGCACTCGTCGCGGATCCGGCTGTTGAACGACTCGACGTACCCGTTGCGCCACGGCGAGCCCGGAGGGATGTAGGACAGGCCGGTGCGGGTGCCGGCCCAGTCGGCCATCGCCTCGCTGATGAACTCCGGCCCGTTGTCCGACCTGAGCACCGCCGGGGCGCCCCGGGCGGCGACGAGGTCCTCGAGGTGGGCGGTGAGTCGGTCGGCGGTAATCGAGGGGCGTGTCAACTTGTCTGTGTAAGCGGGGTGGTCACAGGTAGGGGTTGATCCGGTCGGGGTAGGCCGCGGCGAGCTGGGCGAGGGCCTGCTTC